>NZ_JBLEBI010000021.1:0-68196 GCF_047340315.1 Streptomyces sp. AF1A | reverse complement strand
GGCCCGAGCGGCGCGCCGCGCACGTCCACCGGGCCGACGGGGGCTTCCGCAGCCCGTCCCGCCTCGGGCTCCGCCGGCGCGACGGGGGCTGCGGGCGCCCGGCCCGACTCCGCCAGTACGCCAGGAGTCTCCGCGCCCCGACCCACCTCCGGACCCGCCAGCACGCCAGGAGTCTCCGCGGCCCGACCCACCTCCGGCTCCGCCGGTACGCAGGGGGTTTCCGCCACCCGTCCCGCCACGGGCCTCAGCACCGCGCCAGGAGCTTCCGCCACCCGTCCCGCCACGGGACCCGGCGGTACGCCCGGGGTCTCCCCCGTGCGTCCCACCTCCGCCACCGATACGTTCGGGGACACGCACCTGGCCGTGTACGCCCTCGGTGCCGGAGGGGACTTCGTGCTCGGAGTGGCCAGTGGGGAGCGGGAGCCCGGTGGTCACACGATCGCCTCCGTGGCGGCCGTGCTGCTGTCGCTGCTCACCGGGGAGCACCAGAGCGGGGCCGGCGCGGCGCGGTCGTCCGCGCTGGTGCGGCTGCTGCTCGGCGCCCCGCCGGAGTCGGTCGCCGCGCTGCTGGGGGACGGCGAGTGGGTGGTGGTGCACGCACGGCCGGAGACACAGGCGCCGGACGCCGTCGCCGCCTCCGCGCTGGGGGCGGCCGTCGGGTCACCGCTGGTCGACCTCGGCCGGGACGTCGTCCGCGTACTGGTGCCCGCCGAGCGGGAACTGGCCGCCGTGCCGGGCTGGACCCTCGGGGTCAGCGCGGCCGTCGAGCCGCGCGAGTGGCCGGCCGCCGATCTGCAGGCGGCCAGGGCCCTGGCCCGGGCCCTGGCGATGCGCTCTGCGCTGGTCCGCCACCGAGGCGAACCGGGCATCGCGGAGTTGGTGCCGCCACACCAGGCCCGGACGCACGCCCGCGCGCTCCTCGCCCCGCTCGCGGGCCGGCCGGCGCTCGCCGAGACACTGCGCACCTGGCTGTCGCTGCACGGCAGTTGGGACCGTACGGCGGTGGCGCTGGACGTGCACCGCAACACCGTGCGGCAACGCATCGCCCGCTGCTCGTCCCTGCTCGACACCGACCTGGACGACCCGGACGTGCGCATGGAGTTGTGGTTCGCGCTGCGGCACGGCTGACGGACCGTGACGCGCGTCCCAGCGGGCGACATGCCGAGGCCCCCCGCGGGGGGCTGCCCCACAATGGACGCATGCCGATATCCGGGACACCCAGCCGCGCCCAGCTCGTCGACCACCTGGTGAGGACCCGTATCGCGGGGGACGTCGCCACGCCCCGCGAGAACAACCTCTCCCACTACCGCAAGCTGGCCAACGGCGAGCGCAACTTCTGGCTCGGTCTGGAGCTGGGCGACCGCTGGACGGACGAGCAGGACGTGCTCGCGGTGATGGCCGAGCGGGTGGGTGTGAACGACGACCCCGGGCACCGGTACGGGCAGGACACCATCGACCCGGAGCTGACGGTGGGCGCACTGGACCGGCTGGCGGCGCGGCTGCGCAAGGCCGCCGAGGGGCGGCAGCGGGTGCTGTTCGCCACCGGCCACCCGGGCGGCCTGCTGGACGTGCACCGGGCCACGGCTGCGGCTCTGCGCGCCGCGGGCTGCGAGATCGTCGTCATCCCGGACGGGCTGCAGACGGAGGAGGGTTACGTCATGCAGTTCGCGGACGTCGCCGTCCTCGAGCACGGCGCCACGCTGTGGCACACGCACTCCGGGGAGCCGATGCGGGCCGTTCTGACAGGACTCGAGCGGGCGGGGCGTCCGCTGCCGGACCTGGTCGTCGCCGACCACGGCTGGGCCGGCTACGCCGGACAGCACGGCCTGGACTCCGCCGGATACGCCGACTGCAACGACCCGGCGCTGTTCCTGGCCGAGTCGGAGGGCACTCTTCAGGTCGTCGTACCGCTCGACGACCACGTCGTCAGCCCGCGGCACTACGACCCCATGACCGCGTATCTGCTCGCGGCGGCCGGCCTGGAATGACGGAATGTGTGGCCCCGCGCACGGGGCCACACATTCCGTTCAGGGGGATTCGGCTCAGTGGCCGCCGCCACCGCCGCCGTGGCCACCGCCACCGCCGCCGTGACCGCCACCGCCGTGACCGCCGCCACCGTGACCGCCACCACCGTGACCGCCACCGCCGTGACCGCCACCGCCGTGACCGCCGCCATAACCGCCGCCGTGACCGCCGCCATAGCCGCCACCGTGACCGCCGCCATAGCCGCCACCGTGGTCGCCGCCGTAGCCGCCGCCGTGACCGCCGTGACCGCCACCGTGACCGCCGTGACCGCCGCCGTAACCGCCCCAGTAGTTGTCATAGCCCCAGTTGTAGGAGCCGTGATTTCCCTGGTGGTCGTACGATGCCGCCGAGGCGGTTCCCGCGGCGCCGAGGGCGGCTCCGCCTGCCAGCATCACGCCGGCTGCGGACATGGCGAAGAGACGCCTCGCGCGTTGTGCTCGCATAGGAGATACCTTCCGTTCCATCGTCTCTCACGGCTCCCGAAGGGACGGGAGAGCGCGAGGTGGATGGCCGTCGCCGCACAAAAAAGGTAAAGAAAAAAGTGCGGGACGGTCTTTCGGATGTCACCGCTTGGATCGTGTGCGACACACCTGTGCGGTCGACGCCTGCGGCCCGCCCGGAGCTTGTCACGCCATCGGGTGCCGCGGCTGAGGTCAGAGGGTTTCCGGAGACCTCGTCGGCCGCGTATGCCATGCACTTGCGGCTTTCAAACACCGAGCCTAATCCCCCATCCGCCACTTGGCACCTCGGAGACAACTGCCTGGTCAGCGCGGGACGCGGACCACGCCCTCCTGGATGACCGTGATGGCCAGCCGCCCGTCCTGCGTGTGGATACGGGCCTGGCCGAGGCCCCGCCCGCCGTGCGCGGTCGGTGACTCCTGGTCGTACAGCAGCCACTCGTCGGCACGGAAGGGACGGTGGAACCACATCGCGTGGTCCAGGGAGGCCCCGACGACGTCGCCGACGGCCCACCCGCCGCGGCCGTGCGCGAGCAGCACGGAGTCCAGCAGGGTCATGTCGGAGACGTAGGTGGCGAGCACGACGTGCAGCAGCGGGTCGTCGTCGAGCTTGCCGTTGGTGCGGAACCACACCTGGCTGTGCGGCTCGCGCGGCTCGCCGTACTTCCCGTACGGCGGCTCGTCCACGTACCTGAGGTCGATCGCCTCGCGCGCCTCGAGGAACCTCTCGACGACCTCGGGCGCGAGGTGCCCGTAGCCGCGCATCCGCTCCTGGGAGGTGGGCAGGGTCGCCGGGTCGGGCGCGGGCGGCATCGGCGCCTGGTGCTCCAGCCCCTCCTCGTACACCTGGAAGGACGCCGAGAGGTGGAAGATAGGCTTGCCGTGCTGGACGGCGACCACGCGGCGGGTGGTGAAGGACCGGCCGTCGCGGATGCGGTCGACGGTGTAGACGATCGGCGCGCCGGGGTCGCCGGGCCGCAGGAAGTACGCGTGCAGCGAGTGGGCGGGCCGGTCGGCGGGGACCGTCCGCCCGGCGGCGACCAGCGCCTGCGCCGCCACCTGCCCGCCGAAGACGCGGGGCACGACGGCGGAGCGGGACCGGCCGCGGAAGATGTTCTCCTCGATCTGCTCGAGGTCGAGCAGATCGAGGAGATCCTGGAGTGCCTGGCTCATGGCTTTAGTTGTACCGGCCAGTGATTGTGCTCGGCTTACAGGCCCATGTCCTTCGCGATGATCGTCTTCATGATCTCGCTGGTGCCGCCGTAGATGCGGTTGACGCGGTTGTCCGCGTACAGGCGGGCGATCGGGTACTCGTTCATGTAGCCGTAGCCGCCGTGCAACTGGAGGCAGCGGTCGATCACGCGATGGGCGACCTCGGTGCAGAACAGCTTGGCGGAGGCGGCCTCGGCGGGGGTCAGCTCGCCGGCGTCCAGGGCCTCGGTGGCGCGGTCGGCGACGGCCTCGGCGGCGTCCACCTCGGCCTGGCAGGCGGCCAGCTCGAACTTGGTGTTCTGGAAGTGGGCGACCGGCTTGCCGAAGACGGTGCGCTCCTGCACGTACTGCTTGGCGAACCGGACGGCGGCCTTGGCCTGCGCGTAGGCGCCGAAGGCGATGCCCCAGCGCTCGGAGGCCAGGTTGTGGCCGAGGTAGGAGAAGCCCTTGTTCTCCTCGCCCAGCAGGTCCTCGACGGGCACCTTGACGTCGACGAACGCCAGCTCGGCGGTGTCGGAGGTCTTCAGGCCGAGCTTGTCCAGCTTGCGGCCGACGGAGTAGCCCTCGGACTTGGTGTCCACGGCGAACAGGGAGATGCCGTGCCGGCGGTCCTCCGCCGTCGGCGCCGCGGTGCGGGCGCACACGATCACGCGGTCGGCGTGCACGCCGCCGGTGATGAAGGTCTTGGCGCCGTTGAGGACGTAGTGGGTGCCGTCCTCCGAGAGCCGGGCGGTGGTCTTCATGCCCGCGAGGTCGGAGCCGGTGCCCGGCTCGGTCATCGCGATGGCCCACATCTCCTCGCCGGTGACGAACTTCGGCAGGTACCGCTTCTTCTGCTCGTCCGTGGCCAGCATCTTGATGTACGGCAGGGCGAGCAGCACATGCACCCCGGAGCCGCCGAACGCCACGCCCGCGCGGGCGGTCTCCTCGTAGAGGACGGCCTCGAACTTGTGGGTGTCCAGGCCCGCGCCGCCGAACTCCTCCGGCACGCTGATGCCGAAGACGCCCAGCTCACCGAGCTTGTAGTAGAAGTCGCGCGGCGCCTGGCCGGCGGCGAGCCACTCGTCGTACACGGGCACGACCTCGGCCTCGATGAAGGCGCGAATGGTCTCCCGGAACGCCTCGTGATCCTCGTTGAACACCGTACGGCGCACGCCGCCACCTCCACGTACCTCGGCATGACTTCGGCATGTCTAAGCGCTTGCTCAGATCAGAAGATACCGGCGAGTACGGAAGTGCGTCCAGGGGGGTCGGGCCGTAACGCTCGTCACGCCGGGCGGCGCGCGCCCGCCCCGACCCGGCGGGTCACTCGGCGCCGGCCGCCTCGAAGGCGCCCCGGGCCATCCGGTGCAGCAGCGCGGCCGTGGTCCCGCGGCCCGGGAGCGTGCCCGCGCGCCCCAGGTGCGGGGTGGAGTTCAGCAGGCCGAAGACCGAGTGGACGGCCGAGCGGGCGGCCGGCTCGGTCAGGGCCGGGTAGACCTCGCGGACCACCTCCACCCACAGCTCGACGTACTGCCGCTGGAGCTGGCGGACCAGCTTGCGGTCGCTGTCGCGCAGGCGGTCCAGCTCGCGGTCGTGCAGGGTGATGAGGGGCCGGTCGTCCAGGGCGAAGTCGATGTGCCCCTCGATCAGGGAGTCGAGGATGCGGGTCGCGGGCACCCCGTCGGCCTCCGCCAGGCGCCGCTTGGCCCCCGTCAACAGCTGGCCGCTGATGCCGACCAGCAGCTCGGCGAGCATCGCGTCCTTGCCCGCGAAGTGGCGGTACAGGCCGGGGCCGCTGATGCCCACGGCCGCGCCTATCTCGTCGACGCCGACGCCGTGGAAGCCGCGCTCGGCGAAGAGCCGGGCAGCCTCCTTGAGGATCTGCTCGCGGCGGGTGGGGGCGTCGGTTCTCGTCACCATGCGGCCAATTCTAGACAGCGAGGTTAGCGGTCGTTAACCTGAAGGAAATGGTTAACGCTCATTAACAGCGGATCACAGGTTCGATCACCGCGTGAGGGGACCGCAGGATGCAACAGGCACCGGAGCTTCAGAGCGCGGCAGATCCCGCGTCGGAGGCCTGGCGGGCCAATGAACAGGCGCATCTCGCGCTCGTGGAGGAGCTGCGCGGCAAGCTGGCCGCGGCGGCGCTCGG
Organism: Streptomyces sp. AF1A; assembly: GCF_047340315.1. Taxonomy (NCBI): domain Bacteria; kingdom Bacillati; phylum Actinomycetota; class Actinomycetes; order Kitasatosporales; family Streptomycetaceae; genus Streptomyces; species Streptomyces sp. AF1A. Next base: position 62,367 of record NZ_JBLEBI010000021.1, on the reverse strand, counting down.
CGGCGGCGAGAGGGCCCGTGCCCGGCACACCGCGCGAGGCAAGCTGCTGCCGAGGGACAGGGTCGACACGCTGCTCGACGCGGGCTCGCCCTTCCTGGAGCTGGCCCCGCTCGCGGCCGACGGGATGTACGACGGGCAGGCGCCGGCGGCCGGGGTGATCGCCGGGATCGGCCGGGTCAGCGGGCGCGAGTGCGTGATCGTGGCGAACGACGCCACCGTCAAGGGCGGCACGTACTACCCGATGACCGTGAAGAAGCACCTGCGCGCGCAGGAGGTGGCCCTCGACAACCGGCTGCCGTGCGTCTACCTGGTCGACTCCGGCGGCGCCTTCCTGCCGATGCAGGACGAGGTGTTCCCCGACCGCGAGCACTTCGGGCGGATCTTCTACAACCAGGCGCGGATGTCCGGCGCCGGCATCCCGCAGATCGCGGCCGTGCTCGGCTCCTGCACCGCCGGCGGCGCGTACGTCCCGGCGATGAGCGACGAGGCCGTGATCGTCCGCAACCAGGGCACGATCTTCCTGGGCGGCCCGCCGCTGGTGAAGGCGGCGACCGGCGAGGTCGTGACGGCGGAGGAGCTGGGCGGCGGCGAGGTCCACTCGCGCGTCTCCGGGGTCACCGACCACCTCGCCGAGGACGACGGGCACGCGCTCCGCATCGTCCGGAACATCGTGGCCACGCTCCCGGCCCGGCGGTCCCTGCCCTGGGAGGTCCAGCCGCCCGTCGAGCCGAAGGTGGACCCGTACGGGCTGTACGGCGCCGTCCCGGTCGACTCGCGCACCCCCTACGACGTACGCGAGATCATCGCGCGCGTGGTCGACGGCTCGCGGTTCGCCGAGTTCAAGAGCGAGTTCGGGCAGACCCTGGTGACCGGCTTCGCCCGCATCCACGGCCACCCGGTCGGGATCGTCGCCAACAACGGAATCCTCTTCTCCGAGTCCGCCCAGAAGGGCGCGCACTTCATCGAGCTGTGCGACCAGCGCGGGATCCCCCTGGTGTTCCTGCAGAACATCTCGGGCTTCATGGTCGGCAAGGACTACGAGGCGGGCGGCATCGCCAAGCACGGCGCCAAGATGGTGACCGCGGTCGCCTGCACGCGCGTGCCCAAGCTGACCGTCGTCGTCGGCGGCTCCTACGGCGCGGGCAACTACTCGATGTGCGGCCGCGCCTACTCCCCCCGCTTCCTGTGGATGTGGCCCAACGCCAAGATCTCGGTCATGGGCGGCGAGCAGGCCGCCAGCGTCCTCGCCACGGTCAAGCGGGACCAGCTGGAGGCCCGCGGGGAGTCCTGGCCCGCCGAGGACGAGGAGGCATTCAAGGCGCCGATCCGCGCGCAGTACGAGCGCCAGGGCAACGCCTACTACGCCACCGCCCGCCTCTGGGACGACGGCGTGATCGACCCGCTCGAAACCCGTCAGGTGCTCGGACTCGCCCTGACGGCCTGCGCCAACGCGCCGCTGGGCGAGCCCCAGTTCGGCGTCTTCCGGATGTGAGGAGGGGAACCGTGTTCGACACAGTGCTGGTCGCCAACCGGGGCGAGATCGCCGTACGCGTCATCCGTACGCTCCGCTCGCTGGGCGTGCGCTCGGTGGCGGTCTTCTCCGACGCCGACGCCGACGCGCGGCACGTCCGGGAGGCCGACACGGCGGTCCGGATCGGGCCGGCGCCGGCCGCCGAGAGCTATCTGTCGGTGGAGCGGCTGCTGGAGGCCGCCGTCCGCACGGGCGCGCAGGCCGTCCACCCGGGCTACGGCTTCCTCGCGGAGAACGCGGGCTTCGCGCGCGCGTGCGAGGAGGCCGGGCTGGTCTTCGTCGGTCCGCCCGCGGACGCCATCGCGCTCATGGGCGACAAGATCCGGGCGAAGGAGACGGTGCGGGCGGCCGGGGTGCCGGTGGTGCCGGGCGGCCGGGACCCCGACCTCGCCGAGGCGGCCCGCGCGCTGGGCGTGCCCGTGCTGCTCAAGCCTTCCGCGGGCGGGGGCGGCAAGGGCATGCGGCTGGTCCGGGACATGACCGTGCTGGAGGAGGAGATCGCCGCCGCCCGCCGCGAGGCCCGTGCCTCCTTCGGCGACGACACCCTGCTGGTGGAGCGGTGGATCGACCGGCCCCGGCACATCGAGATCCAGGTGCTGGCCGACGGCCACGGCACCGTGGTCCACCTCGGCGAGCGCGAGTGCTCGCTCCAGCGGCGGCACCAGAAGATCGTTGAGGAGGCGCCGAGCGTGCTCCTCGACGAGGCCACGCGCGCGGCGATGGGCGAGGCGGCCGTCCAGGCGGCCCGCAGCTGCGGATACCGGGGCGCGGGCACGGTGGAGTTCATCGTGCCGGGCGAGGACCCCTCGCAGTACTACTTCATGGAGATGAACACCCGCCTGCAGGTCGAGCACCCGGTCACCGAGCTCGTCACCGGGCTCGACCTGGTGGAGTGGCAGCTGCGGGTGGCGGCCGGGGAGCGGCTGGGCTTCGCGCAGGAGGACGTGACGCTGACCGGGCACGCGATCGAGGCCCGCGTCTGTGCCGAGGACCCCGCACGCGGCTTCCTGCCCTCCGGCGGCTCCGTCCTGCTGCTGCACGAGCCCGAGGGCGACGGCGTGCGCACCGACTCCGGGCTCAGCGAGGGCACCGAGGTGGGCAGCCTGTACGACCCGATGCTGTCCAAGGTGATCGCGTACGGCCCCGACCGGGCGACGGCGCTCAGGAAGCTCCGCGCGGCGCTCGCGGAGACGGTGACGCTGGGCGTGCAGACCAACGCCGGGTTCCTGCGCCGGCTGCTGGCCCACCCGGCGGTGGTGTCGGGCGAGCTGGACACCGGGCTGGTGGAGCGGGTGGTGGACGAGCTGGTGCCCGACGAGGTACCGGCGGAGGTGTACGCCGCGGCGGCGCTGCTGCGGCAGGCCGCGCTCGCGCCCGCCCGCGGCTCCGGCTGGGCGAACCCGTTCGCCGCCGCCGACGGCTGGCGTCTGGGCGGGGAGCGGGCCTGGACACCGCACCACCTGCGGGTGCCGGGGCACGAGCCGGTGACCGTGCGCGTGCGCGAGACGTCGGGCGGCGGAACGGAACTGCTGCTGCCGGGCGCGACCGAGCCGTTGCCGGGCTCCCGCGGGCCGCACCCGGGACCCGGTGACGGGCACCGCTTCACCTTCCTGCTCGACGGCGTCCGCCACACCTTCGCCACCGTGCCGGACGGCACCTGGCTCGGCCGGGACGGCGACGTCTGGCAGGTGCGCGACCACGACCCGGTGGCCGCGTCCCTGACCCGCGCCGGGCACGCGGGCGCCGACTCGCTGACCGCGCCGATGCCGGGCACGGTGACCGTGGTGAAGGTGGCCGTGGGCGACGAGGTGGCCGCCGGGCAGAGCCTGCTGGTGGTGGAGGCGATGAAGATGGAGCACGTCATCTCCGCCCCGCACGCCGGCACGGTCACCGAGCTGGACGTGTCCCCGGGCACCACGGTCGCCATGGACCAGGTGCTGGCCGTGATCGCACCGAAGGAGGAGGCGGCGGAATGAGCGCCGACGGACTGCCCATGGTCGTACCGGCCCCGGACCTGCCCGCACGGGTGCGGATCCACGAGGTCGGCGCGCGCGACGGGCTGCAGAACGAGAAGGCGGCCGTGCCCACGGAGGTGAAGGCGGAGTTCATCCGCCGGCTGGCCGACGCGGGATTGACCACCATCGAGGCGACGAGCTTCGTGCACCCCAAGTGGGTGCCCCAACTCGCCGACGCCGAGCAGCTGTTCCCGATGGTGAGCGGCCTGCCCGGGGTCGCCCTGCCGGTCCTGGTGCCCAACGACCGCGGCCTGGACCGGGCGCTCGCGCTCGGCGCCGACCGCGTCGCCGTCTTCGCCAGCGCCACCGAGTCCTTCGCCAAGGCCAACCTCAACCGCACGCTCGACGAGTCGCTGGCCGTGTTCGAGCCGGTGGTGCGGCGCGCGAAGGACGAGGGCGTGCACGTGCGCGGCTATGTGTCGATGTGCTTCGGCGACCCCTGGGAGGGCGCGGTTCCCCTCCACCAGGTGGTCCGCGTCTGCCGGGCCCTGCGGGACATGGGCTGCGACGAGCTGAGCCTCGGCGACACGATCGGCGTGGCCACCCCGGGCCATGTGCACCAACTGCTCCACCTGCTGCGCGAGGAGGGCGTGCCGACCGACGTGCTCGGCGTGCACTTCCACGACACCTACGGCCAGGCGCTCGCCAACACCTACGCGGCCCTGGAGCACGGCGTGACGACGATCGACGCGTCCGCCGGCGGGCTCGGCGGCTGCCCGTACGCCAAGTCCGCCACCGGCAACCTCGCCACCGAGGACCTCGTCTGGATGCTGCAGGGACTGGGCATCGAGACCGGGGTCGACCTCGGCCGTCTGACCGCCACGAGCGTGTGGATGGCCGCCCATCTGGACCGGCCCAGCCCGTCCCGTACCGTCCGCGCTCTCTCCCACAAGGACCAGTGATCAGCATGGACCACCGTCTCAGCCCCGAGCTGGAGGAACTCCGCCGTACGGTGGAGGAGTTCGCGCACGACGTCGTCGCGCCGAAGATCGGCGACTTCTACGAGCGGCACGAGTTCCCGTACGAGATCGTCCGCGAGATGGGCCGCATGGGCCTGTTCGGGCTGCCGTTCCCGGAGGAGTACGGCGGCATGGGCGGCGACTACCTGGCCCTCGGCATCGCCCTGGAGGAGCTGGCCCGGGTGGACTCGTCGGTGGCGATCACCCTGGAGGCCGGGGTCTCGCTGGGCGCGATGCCGGTCCACCTCTTCGGCACCGAGGAGCAGAAGCGCGAGTGGCTCCCCCGGCTGTGCTCCGGGGAGATCCTCGGCGCGTTCGGCCTGACCGAGCCGGACGGCGGCAGCGACGCCGGCGCGACCCGGACGACGGCCCGCCTGGACCCGGACACCGACGAGTGGGTGATCAACGGCACGAAGTGCTTCATCACCAACTCGGGCACGGACATCACGGGGTTGGTGACCGTCACCGCCGTCACCGGCCGCAAGCCCGACGGCAGGCCGCAGATCTCGGCGATCATCGTCCCGTCCGGCACGCCGGGGTTCACGGTGGCGGCGCCGTACTCAAAGGTCGGTTGGAACGCCTCCGACACGCGCGAGCTGTCCTTCCAGGACGTCCGGGTCCCGGCGGCCAACCTGCTCGGCGAACAGGGCCGCGGCTACGCGCAGTTCCTGCGCATCCTCGACGAGGGCCGCATCGCCATCGCCGCGCTCGCCACCGGCCTCGCCCAGGGCTGCGTGGACGAGTCGGTGAAGTACGCGAAGGAGCGCCACGCGTTCGGCAGGCCCATCGGCGCCAACCAGGCCATCCAGTTCAAGATCGCGGACATGGAGATGAAGGCGCACACGGCCCGCCTCGCCTGGCGCGACGCCGCCTCCCGGCTGGTGGCCGGCGAGCCCTTCAAGAAGGAGGCGGCCCTCGCCAAGCTGTACTCCTCCACGGTCGCCGTCGACAACGCCCGTGACGCCACGCAGATCCACGGCGGCTACGGCTTCATGAACGAGTACCCGGTGGCCCGCATGTGGCGCGACTCCAAGATCCTCGAGATCGGCGAGGGCACCAGCGAGGTGCAGCGCATGCTGATCGCCCGGGAACTGGGCCTGATGAGCTGACCGCTCCGCTCCGGCACACCGACGGGTGCCCAGGAGCCGGCTCCGGCCGGACGACCTCCTGGACACCCGTCGCGACTTTGCGCGCCAACGGGCCTTCATTGCAGGGACTTTGCTTCCGTGTTAGGTTCTGGCCCGATTCCGATCACGCGCGCGAAACGGCCCGCTGACCACCGGCCGATGCGCAGGACCGGAAGTGAACAGGGGGAGTTTCAGGGCGTGAACGCCTGCGTCGAGGTGCCCGAGGACGGCACGACGCGATGCTTCGACCACGACGCCGAGTCCAGCACATACAGCGTAGACACGGCCAGTTCGGCGTTCGCCGGCCGGCCGCGGCGCGGTGTCGAACCGTACGGCTTCCGCACGGCCATGCCGGATCCCCATCTCTCCCTGGACACAGGCCGCATGAACGTCTGACCAACGTATCCGAGGGAGATCCCCGTGAAGCGCACCCCCCGCATCGGCGCCCTTCTCGCGCTCGGCGCTGTTCTGATCGCCGGAACGGCCGGCTGTTCCACCGAGGAAGCCGCGAAGCCCGACAAGGTCGGGGTGGTGGAGAAACTGCCGACCGACACGGACAAAGCGCGGTCGAAGCAGAACGCCGCGGAATTCCGGTCCTGGGTCGAGAAGCACGGCACCGCCGAGCAGAAGACCGCCGCGCCCCGCGTGGACCGCATCATCGGGGAGTGGAACGACCAGACGGGCAACGCCTACATCTCCACCGACATCAACGGCGACAAGACGCCGGTGAAGGACGCACAGGCCACTGCCACCGCCATCGCCAAGGCCTTCGCCTCGTGGAAGGACTCGAAGGAGGGCTACGCGTCCGTCTACGACGTCTTCGGGAACGCCGTCCTCACCAACTACAAGTTCTGACGTCCCCTTCCTGACGGCCGGAGCGCGGCAGGGCATGCCGCGCCGAGCGGCGGGCCCCACCTTGGACGCTAGGTAAGGTTAGGCTAACCTTCTCTCAGCCTGTCCGGTGGGCGCTCCGCCCTGGTCGAAAGCAGTCATACCCATGCCCAACGCCCGTTCCCTCCACCTCGATCGCCGCGGACTGCTCGCCGCGGGCGGCGCCCTCGGACTCGGTGCCGCGCTCGCCGCCTGCGGGGACGGCAAGGGGAAAGGCACGACGTCCGGGAAGGGCGCGGCGGCCGGCGGGTCCGGCCCCTGGTCCTTCAAGGACGACCGCGGCACCACCGCCAAGCTGGACAAAGTGCCCGCGAACATCGTGGCGTTCACCGGGGTGGGCGCCGCGCTGTACGACTACGGCATCCAGGTCAAGGGCGTCTTCGGCCCGACGCGGACCAAGGACGGCACGGCCGACGTCCAGGCCGGCGACATGGACATCAGCAAGGTGACGATCCTCGGCAACGCCTGGGGCCAGTTCAACCTCGAGAAGTACGCCTCCCTCGCCCCGGACGTGCTGATCTCCACGATGTTCGACAACGCCGGGACGCTCTGGTACGTCCCCGAGGAGTCGAAGAAGAAGATCGCGCAGCTCGCGCCCAGCGTCGGCATCTCCGTCTACGACCGCCAACTCACCGAGCCGCTGCAGCGGATGTGGGACCTCGCCGAGTCGCTCGGCGCGGACATGAGGGCCGCGAAGGTGACGGACGCCAAGAAGCGCTTCGAGGCCGCCGCCGCCCGGCTGCGGGCCGCCGCCAAGGCCAAGCCCGACATCAAGGTCATGGCCGGCAGCGCCAGCGATCAGCTCTTCTACGTCTCCGGTAGCAACCTCTCCATCGACCTGGAGTACTTCAAGGCCCTCGGCGTGAACTTCGTCGAGCCGCCCGAGAGTGCCAAGAAGCGGGGCGGCGGCTGGTACGAGTCGCTGAGCTGGGAGAACGTCGACAAGTACCGGGCCGACATCATCATGATGGACGACCGCACCTCGGCCATCCAGCCCGCCGACATCACCAAGCCGACCTGGAGGAAACTGCCCGCCGTGAAGGCCGGCCAGGTCATCGCCCGGTCGCCGGAGCCGATCCTCTCCTACGACAAGTGCGTGCCGCTGCTCACCACCCTGGCCGAGGCCCTGGAGAAGGCCCGGAAGGTCGGCTGACCCCCCGTTTTCCTGAAGTCCCCCCTCTCAGGAGCCAGTCATGACGACGGCCGTGGCCGCCCCGTTCCGCTTCTTCTCCCTGCAGGTCGTACGGACGAGGCGGCTCGGCCCGTCTCTGCTCCGGGTCACCTTCGCCGGACCCGGCCTGCACGCCTTCCACTCCGCCGGACGCGACCAGTCCCTGTCGCTGTTCCTGCCGCACCCGGGCCAGTCGGAGCCCGTCGTCCCGCTGGACCGGGAGGACGGGTGGTGGCAGGGCTGGCGCGAACTCCCGGACGACGTACGGGCGGTGATGCGCTCGTACACCCTGCGCGCCCTCAGACGTGAACCCGACGAGATCGACATCGACTTCGCCCTGCACGGCGTCGCATCCGGGGCCTCCCCCGCCGGCCCCGCCTCCCGCTGGGCCTCCCGCGCCGCCGCCGGTGACCGCGTCCTGCTGCTCGGGCCGACCGTCGCCGACAACCGCGCCATCCGGTTCCGCCCGCCCGGGGACACCGACCTGGTCGTCCTGTGGGGCGACGAGACCGCCGTACCCGCCGCGAGCGCGATCCTCGAGTCGCTCCCCGCCGGCACCCGCGCCCGCGCCTGGCTCGAGGTGCCGCACGCCGGGGACATCCAGGACGTGCCCACGGACGCCGACGCGGAGATCACCTGGCTCGTGCGGCGCGGCGGCGCCCCGGTGGCCGTCGACGCCGTACGGGCCGCCCCACTGCCGCCCGCCGAGCGGCCGTACGTGTGGCTCGCGGGCGAGTCGGGCCAGGTGAAGGCGCTGCGGCGGCACTTCGTCGGCGAGCGCGGCGTCGACCGCCGCCGGGTCGTCTTCGTCGGGTACTGGCGACGCGGCATGAGCGAGGAAGAGCTCCGCGCGGCGGAGTGAGACTCCCCGGGCAACTCCCCCTGCGGTGACGCCAGGTCATCGCAGAGGCATACCTTGATCCAAGGAAGTAAGGTTAGGCTAACCTAAATAGACATCGCTCGCCCCGGAGGACCCCCCATGCGCTCGCACCTGCTCAATGGCCTCACCGCGGAGCACTACCGCCGCTCCGTGACCGAAGGAGTGGAGCGGGTGGCGGCCAGGCTCGCCACCGCAGACCGTCCGTTCACCGGCGTCACCGTGGACGCCCTCGCCCCCCGCATCGACGCCGTCGACCTCGACCGGCCGCTGGGCGACGCCGTCGCCGCCCTGGACGAACTGGAGGACGTCTACCTCCGGGACGCCGTCTACTTCCACCACCCCCGTTACCTCGCCCACCTCAACTGCCCCGTCGTCATCCCCGCGGTGCTCGGCGAGGCCGTGCTCTCGGCGGTCAACTCCTCCCTCGACACCTGGGACCAGTCGGCCGGCGGCACCCTCATCGAGCGCAGGCTCATCGACTGGACGGCCGCCCGGATCGGCCTGGGCCCGGCCGCCGACGGCGTGTTCACCTCGGGCGGCACCCAGTCCAACCTCCAGGCGCTGCTGCTGGCCCGCGAGGAGGCGAAGACCGACTCCGCCGCCGGGCTGCGCGTCCTGGCCTCCGAGGCCGCCCACTTCAGCGTCCGCAAGTCCGCCAAGGTCCTCGGCCTCGCGCCGGACGCGGTCGTCACCGTCCCCGTCGATCACGACCGGCGCATGCGGACCGTCGCCCTCGCCCGCGAGCTGGAGCGCTGCCGCCGGGACGGCCTGGTCCCCATGGCCGTCGTCGCCACCGCCGGCACCACCGACTTCGGCTCCATCGACCCGCTGCCGCAGATCGCCGGACTGTGCGCCCAGTACGGCGTGTGGCTGCACGTGGACGCCGCCTACGGCTGCGGGCTGCTCGCCTCGCTCAGGCACCGCGACCGCCTCGCCGGCATCGAGCGTGCCGACTCGGTCACCGTCGACTACCACAAGTCCTTCTTCCAGCCCGTGAGTTCGTCCGCCGTGCTGGTCCGGGACGCGGCCACCCTGCGCCACGTCACCTACCACGCCGACTACCTCAACCCGCGCCGCATGGTGGCCGAGCGCATCCCCAACCAGGTCGACAAGTCCCTGCAGACCACCCGCCGCTTCGACGCCCTGAAACTGTGGCTGACCCTGCGGGTGATGGGCGCCGACGGCATCGGCGAACTCTTCGACCAGGTCTGCGACCTGGCGGCGCAGGGCTGGCGGCTGCTCGCCGCCGACCCCCGCTTCGACGTCGTCGTCGAGCCCGCCCTGTCCACCCTGGTCTTCCGTTACGTCCCGGCGGCCGTCACCGACCCGGCCGACATCGACCGCGCGAACCTTTACGCCCGCAAGGCGCTGTTCGCCTCCGGTGACGCCGTGGTCGCGGGCACCACGGTGGGCGGCCGCCACTACCTGAAGTTCACCCTGCTCAACCCCGAGACGACGCCGGCCGACATCGCCGCTGTCCTGGACCTGATCGCCGGCCACGCCGAGCAGTACCTGGGAGAGTCCCTTGACCGCGCTTCCTGAGGCACGCCGCACGCATGACTTCGTGGGGATCGGGCTCGGCCCCTTCAACCTCGGCCTGGCCTGCCTCACCGAGCCGATCGCCGAACTGGACGGCGTCTTCCTGGAGTCCAAGCCCGGCTTCGAGTGGCACGCCGGCATGTTCCTGGACGGCGCCCACCTCCAGACCCCCTTCCTGTCGGACCTGGTCACCCTCGCCGACCCCACCTCGCCGTACTCCTTCCTCAACTACCTGAAGGAGAGGGGCCGGCTGTACTCCTTCTACATCCGCGAGAACTTCTACCCCCTGCGGATCGAGTACGACGACTACTGCCGCTGGGCCGCGAGCGGACTCCGCAGCGTCCGCTTCGGCACGACGGTCACCGAGGTGACGTACGAGGACGAGCTGTATGTGGTCCGCACCGCCACCGGCGAGACGTTCCGCGCCCGGCACCTGGTCCTCGGCACGGGCACGGTCCCCTTCGTGCCGCGGGCCTGCCAGGGGCTCGGCGGCGACTTCCTGCACACCTCCCAGTACATGCACCGCAAGGAGGAGCTGCGGGCGAAGAGGTCGATCACGATCGTCGGCAGCGGCCAGAGCGCGGCCGAGATCTACCACGACCTGCTGTCCGGGATCGACGTCCACGGCTACCGGCTCAACTGGGTGACCCGCTCCCCGCGGTTCTTCCCGCTGGAGTACACCAAGCTCACCCTGGAGATGACCTCCCCGGACTACATCGACTACTTCCGCGCGCTGCCGGAGGAGACGCGCTACCGGCTGCAGAAGCAGCAGAAGGGCCTGTTCAAGGGCATCAACTCGGAGCTGATCGACGCGATCTTCGACCTTCTCTACCAGAAGAACGTCGAGAGCGGCGACCGCCCGCTGCCCACCCGGCTCCTCACCAACTCCACGCTGCGGAGCGCGACGTACGCGGACGGCGCCTACACCCTAGGCTTCCACCAGGACGAGCAGGACAAGGACTTCGAGATCCGCACGGAGGGCCTGCTGCTGGCCACCGGCTACCACTACGAGCCCCCGGCCTTCCTCGCCCCGGTCCGCGACCGCCTCCGCTTCGACGGGCACGGCAACTTCGACGTCGCCCGCAACTACGCCGTCGACGTCACCGGCCGCGGCGTCTTCCTGCAGAACGCCGCGGTCCACACCCACAGCATCACCAGCCCCGACCTCGGCATGGGCGCGTACCGCAACAGCTGCATCATCCGCGAGCTGCTCGGCACCGAGTACTACCCGGTCGAGAAGTCCGTCGCCTTCCAGGAGTTCGCCGTATGAGGTTCACCTTCCGCCCCCTCGATCCCCCGCGGGACGCCGCGCTGCTGCACCGCTGGGTCACCCACCCCAAGGCCGCCTTCTGGATGATGCGGGACGCGAGGCCGGCGGACGTCGAGCGGGTCTACCGGCAGATCGCGGCGGACGAGCACCACGACGCCCTCCTCGGGCTGTGCGACGGGGAGCCGGTCTTCCTGATGGAGCGGTACGACCCCGCGCACCGGGAGCTGGCCGGGCTGTACGAGCCGCAGCCGGGCGACGTCGGCATGCACTTCCTCGTCGCGCCCACCGACACCCCCGTGCACGGGTTCACGCGGGCCGTCATCACGGCGGTGCTGGCGCACCTCTTCGAGGATCCCGCGGTGCGCCGCGTCGTCGTGGAACCGGACGTGCGCAACACGGCCGTACACGCCCTGAACGCGGCCGTCGGGTTCGTGCCCGAGCGGGAGATCCGCAAGCCGGAGAAGACGGCGTTGCTGAGTTTCTGCACCCGGGAGCGGTTCGCGAAGGCGGTGGTCAAATGACCCTCGCCGACGCCGTGGCCCACCTCTCGCCCGAGCGCTGGGAGACCGCCGGCCGGATGCTGATGCGCAAGGCGCTCGCCGAGTTCGCGCACGAGCGGCTGATCACGCCTGAGGAGGAGGGCGACCGGTACGTCGTCCGCAGCGACGACGGGCTCACCGCCTACCGGTTCCGTGCCGTGCGCCGCGCCCTCGACCACTGGGAGGTGGACGCCGCCTCCGTCAGCCGGCACCGCGACGGCCGGGAACTCCCCCTGTCCGCCCTGGACTTCTTCGTCGAGCTGAGGAGGACCCTGGGGCTGAGCGACGAGATCCTGCCGGTCTACCTGGAGGAGATCTCCTCCACCCTCTCCGGCACCTGCTACAAGCTGGCCAAGCCGCAGGTGACCTCCGCCGAGCTGGCCCGCCGGGATTTCCAGGCCGTCGAGACCGGCATGACCGAGGGCCACCCCTGTTTCGTCGCGAACAACGGGCGGCTCGGGTTCGGCGTCCACGAGTACCTGTCGTACGCCCCGGAGACCGCGAGCCCGGTGCGGCTGGTGTGGCTGGCCGCGCACCGCTCGCGGGCCGCGTTCACGGCGGGGGCCGGCATCGAGTACGAGTCCTTCCTGCGCGGGGAGCTGGGCGAGCGCACGCTGGACCGCTTCCGCGCCACGCTCACCGGGCAGGGCCTCGACCCGGCCGACTACCTGTTCATCCCGGTGCACCCCTGGCAGTGGTGGAACAAGCTCTCCGTGACCTTCGCCGCCGAGGTCGCCCGGCGCCACCTCGTCTGCCTCGGCGAGGGCGACGACGCGTACCTGGCCCAGCAGTCCATACGGACCCTCTTCAACGTCACCGCCCCGCACAAGCACTACGTCAAGACGGCCCTGTCCGTCCTCAACATGGGCTTCATGCGCGGGCTCTCGGCCGCCTGCATGGAGGCGACCCCGGCGATCAACGACTGGCTCGCCCAGCTGATCGAGCACGACCCGGTGCTGAAGTCGACGGGCCTGACGATCATCCGGGAACGGGCGGCCGTCGGCTACCGGCACCTGGAGTACGAGCGGGCCACCGACCGCCACTCGCCCTACCGCAGGATGCTCGCCGCGCTGTGGCGGGAGAGCCCGGTACCCTCGCTCCGGGACGGCGAGTCGCTCGCCACCATGGCCTCCCTGCTGCATGTCGACCACAAGGGCGCCTCCTTCGCGGGCGCCCTGATCGAGCGGTCGGGGCTCGCGCCCACCATCTGGCTGCGCCGGTACCTGCGGGCGTACTACACCCCGCTCCTGCACAGCTTCTACGCCTACGACCTGGTGTTCATGCCGCACGGCGAGAACGTGATCCTGGTGCTGGAGGACGGGGCCGTGCGGCGGGCGGTCTTCAAGGACATCGCCGAGGAGATCGCGGTGATGGACCCGGACGCGGACCTGCCGCCCGAGGTCCGGCGGATCCGGGTCGAGGTGCCGGACGACAGGAAGCTGCTGTCGCTGTTCACCGACGTCTTCGACTGCTTCTTCCGCTTCCTCGCGGCGAACCTCGCCGCCGAGGGCATCCTGGAGGAGGACGACTTCTGGCGCACGGTCGCGGAAGTCACCCGCGAGTACCAGGAGTCGGCGCCCGAACTGGCCGACCGGTTCCGCCGGTACGACATCTTCGCCGAGGAGTTCGCGCTGTCCTGCCTCAACCGGCTCCAGCTGCGCGACAACCGGCAGATGGTCGACCTCGCCGATCCGTCCGGGGCGCTGCAGCTGGTGGGCACGCTGAGGAACCCCATCGCCGGGTTCTGAGCGCCGCGGCACCGCGGACGGACGGGCACCCCCGAAGTACGGTCCTTCAGGGGTGCCCGTCTGCGTGCGGTCAGTTCGCCGGCCAGGGCACCTGCGGCGACCGGTAGAAGCCGATGCCGAGGGCCGTCCAGCGCGGACCCTGGGCGGCCAGCCGTACCTTGTAGGCGTCCCAGTCATGGGTGGCCGCCGGGGACCAGCCCAGCTCGGCCACGCCGGCGAGGCGCGGGAAGGCCATGTAGTCGATGTCGGCGGACGTCGTCAGGGTCTCGGACCACAGCGGGGCCTCCACCCCCTTGACGGCGTCGGCGGGGACCCCCGGCAGATAGGCGCCCGGGTTCCAGTCGTAGGACCGCTTCACCTCCACCAGGCCCGCCCAGTCCTGCCCGAGCCTGGTGTCCTTCGTGTACTTCATGTCGAGGTAGACCCGGTCGGCCGGGGACAGGATCAGGCCCGTGCCGTTCCGGGCGGCCTCGGCGACCTGTGCCTTCTCCGCCGCGCTGGTGCTGTCCAGGCCCCAGTACTGCGCGAGGGCGCCCTTGACGGGGTGGGCGCCGGTGAGCTGGTGCCAGCCGATGACCGTCTTGCCGTACTTGGCGACGATCGGCTGCACGCGGTCCATGAACGTCACGTAGTCGCTGTGGCTGGTGGAGTGCGCCTCGTCGCCGCCGATGTGCAGATGGCGGCCGGGCGTGAGGGCGGCGAGCTCCCTGACCACGTCGTCGACGAAGGTGTACGTGATGTCCTTGGGCACGCACAGCGAGCTGAAGCCGACGTTGGTGCCGGTGTACAGCGGGGGTGCCACGCCGTCGCAGTTGAGCGCCGCGTAGGAGGCGAGGGCCGCGTTGGTGTGGCCGGGCATGTCCACCTCGGGGACGACCTCGAGGTAGCGGGAGGCCGCGTAGCGGACGATCTCCCGGTAGTCGGCCTTGGTGTAGTAGCCGCCCGCGCCGCCGCCGACCTCGGTGGAGCCGCCGTAGGTCGCAAGGCGCGGCCAGGAGTCGACGGCGATGCGCCAGCCCTGGTCGTCGCTGAGGTGCAGGTGCAGCTCGTTGATCTTGTAGAGGGCCAGCCGGTCGATGTACCGCTTGACCTGGGCGACGGTGAAGAAGTGCCGGGCGACGTCCAGCATGGCGCCGCGGTAGGCGTAGCGCGGGTGGTCCTCGATGGTGCCGCCCGCGATCTGCCAGGGTCCGGGCTGGACGGTCCTCTTCTCGACCGCCGCCGGGAGGAGCTGGCGCAGGGTCTGGACGCCGTGGAAGAGGCCTGCGGGGGCGCTCGCGGCGATGGTGACGCCGTCGGCGGCGCTGTGCAGCCGGTAGCCCTCGGCGCCGAAGTCGCCCCGGGCGAGCACGAGTCGGATGCCGGCGTTGCCGTGGTCGATGAGCGGCAGCGGGTAGCCGGTGGAGGGCCGCAGGATGCCGGCGAGGTAGGCGCCGACGCGGCGGGCCTCGGCCGGTCCGTCGACACGGACGCGGGTGCCGCGGGTGATGCGGTACGGGGTGCCGCCCGGCCGCACGGAGGCGGGTGCCGGGACGACCCGGTCCAGCGGTGCCGGCGGTGCGGCGCGCGCGGTGGGGGCCGCGCCGAGGCCGAAGACACCGGCCGCGGCGACGAGCAGGAGTGATCCGAGGATGCGAGGTGTCCGGGGAGTCGTGCTGTGGTGCCGTCTCACATGCGCTCCCTTCAGATGTGATCGACCGTCGGATGTGGTCGAGACCACTCTCCCGCAGATCCGGTGAAACAATCCCCGTACGGCGGAAATCACCCGGAAGGACGCTACCGGGGTCTTCGGCGGCGAACGCCCCGCGACTCGCCCCGGGCCGGGACGGGAGCGCCGGTCCTCTCCGCCGCGGGCCGGGCCACGGAGTCGGCCTCGTGCTCGTGGCCCTCGTAGGAGTCGGGGGCGCTGAACGCGTCCAGGCTGCGGCCCGCCGCGCCCACGGTGACACAGACCACACCCTCGATCTCGGATCCACGGTCACACCCACAGGTATCTGCCCGAAATCGGGCACGATTCTTGCGAAACGGCGGCTCGTACCCCAGGATCTACCGGGTGCACGACGAACTTCTTGATCATCTGATGCGGTCCACGCCCCTGAGCCGGGGCGAGGCGCTGCGCGTGGTCCAGGACGTGCTCGCCTACTTCGACGAGACGACCCAGGAGTTCGTCCGCCGCCGTCACCGCGAACTCCAGGCCCAGGGCCTGGTGAACGCGGAGATCTTCGAACGGATCGAGGCGGACCTGAAATACCGGGCGGTGGCGCCGCCGGAGCTGACGCTCAGGCAGCTGCGCCGCATGGTCTACGGCTGAGACGCCAGGCTGAGAGATACATATACATGTGCGGAATTGTCGGATACATCGGGAAGCGTGACGTCGCCCCTCTCCTCCTGGAGGGCCTGCAGCGGCTGGAGTACCGCGGGTACGACTCCGCGGGCATCGTCGTCACCTCCCCGAAGGCGCCCGGCCTGAAGATGGTCAAGGCCAAGGGCCGGGTGCGCGACCTGGAGGCCAAGGTCCCGGCGCGCTTCAGGGGCACCACCGGCATCGCCCATACCCGCTGGGCCACCCACGGCGCCCCCTCCGACGTCAACGCCCACCCGCACATGTCGGCCGACAACAAGGTCGCGGTCGTCCACAACGGCATCATCGACAACGCCGCCGACCTGCGCCGCAAGCTGGAGGCGGACGGCGTCGAGTTCCTGTCCGAGACCGACACCGAGGTCCTCACCCACCTCATCGCCCGCTCCACCGCCGACAAGCTCGAGGACAAGGTCCGCCAGGCGGTCCGGCTGGTCGAGGGCACCTACGGCATCGCCGTGCTGCACGCCGACTTCCCCGACCGGATCGTGGTGGCCCGCAACGGCTCCCCGGTCGTCCTGGGCATCGGCGAGAAGGAGATGTTCGTCGCCTCCGACATCGCCGCCCTGGTCACCCACACCCGGCAGATAGTGACCCTCGACGACGGCGAGATGGCCACCCTCAAGGCCGACGACTTCCGCACCTACACCACCGAGGGCACCCGGACGACGGCCGAGCCCACCACCGTGGAGTGGGAGGCCGAGTCGTACGACATGGGCGGCCACGACACCTACATGCACAAGGAGATCTTCGAGCAGGCCGACGCCGTGGACCGCGTGCTGCGCGGCCGCATCGACGACCGCTTCTCCACCGTGCACCTCGGCGGCCTCAATCTGGACGCGCGCGAGGCCCGGCAGATCCGCCGGGTGAAGATCCTCGGCTGCGGCACCTCTTACCACGCGGGGCTCATCGGCGCCCAGATGATCGAGGAGCTGGCCCGCATCCCCGCCGACGCCGAGCCCGCCTCCGAGTTCCGCTACCGCAACCCGGTCGTCGACCCCGACACCCTCTACGTCGCGGTCTCCCAGTCCGGTGAGACGTACGACGTCCTCGCCGCCGTCCAGGAGCTCAAGCGCAAGGGCGCCCGCGTCCTCGGCGTGGTCAACGTGGTCGGCTCGGCGATCGCCCGCGAGGCGGACGGCGGCGTCTACGTGCACGCGGGCCCGGAGGTCTGCGTGGTCTCCACCAAGTGCTTCACCAACACCACGGTCGCCTTCGCCCTGCTGGCCCTGCACCTCGGCCGCACCCGCGACCTCTCCGTCCGCGACGGCAAGCGGATCATCGAGGGCCTGCGCAGGCTGCCCCAGCAGATCACCGAGATCCTCAAGCAGGAGGAGGACATCCGGCAGTTGGCGGAGCAGTTCGCCGACGCCCGCTCGATGCTCTTCATCGGCCGCGTCCGGGGCTACCCGGTGGCCCGCGAGGCCTCCCTGAAGCTCAAGGAGGTCTCCTACATCCACGCCGAGGCCTATCCGGCCTCCGAGCTCAAGCACGGCCCCCTGGCCCTGATCGAGCCGGCCCTGCCCACGGTCGCGATCGTCCCCGACGACGACCTGCTGGAGAAGAACCGCGCCGCCCTGGAGGAGATCAAGGCCCGCTCGGGCAGGATCCTCGCCGTGGCCCACCAGCACCAGGAGAAGGCCGACCAGACCGTCGTCGTCCCCAAGAACGAGGACGAACTGGATCCGATCCTGATGGGCATCCCGCTCCAACTGCTGGCCTACCACACCGCGAAGGCCCTCGGCCGCGACATCGACAAGCCGCGCAACCTGGCCAAGTCGGTGACCGTCGAATAGCAGCCGGCAGAAGCCGGACGGACACGGCAGGACCCCCACGTACGCCACCGAACACGTGGGGGTCCTGCCAGTGCCGCCTGTTGTCAGCCGGTGGCCGTCACCCCCCGGCCTGCGGCACGCCGGGGAAGCGCCGTCGGCCAGTGCGCGACGGCCGCGGTCGCCGCGTACCACGCCACCGCCCCGGAGACGGCGGCCACCCAGCCGCCGACCTTGGTGAGCACGGAGCTGTCCGCGAACTGCCCGACGGCGAGCACGAGCATGGCCAGGAACAGCAGCCCGTACATGGCCTGCCCGAGGCTGTCGCCGCCCGCGAGGGTCAGCGTGAGCGCCACGAGGGCGAACAGCAGCAGGAACAGCCCCGCCGCATGGGCCGACCCGTGACCGCCGACGGCCCAGGTGAACCAGAGCGCGCCGAGGGCCGCGAAGGCCGTACCGGAGGCGCTTTCACCGGCACGGAAGGCCAGCAGGCCGACGAGGAACAGCGCGACCCCGCCCACGTAGTGGGCCAGCGACACGGCGTCGGACGCCGCCACGCCGTCGATCACGCCGGTCGTACCGATCCCGAACGCCAACAGGGTGATACCCAGGGCGAGTCGGCCGACCACGGTGGTGCTTGCGCTTCCCGCAGAGACGTCGTTGTCCACGGCGGGCTCCCTTCATGCATGTGCAGTTGTGCGGTGACCGATATATGCCCTTCACAAGGGCACAAACCACCTCTACGCGCGAGTAGTTTCGCGCTGCACAAAGAGAGTTGACGGCACGTGAGACGTCTACGGAATGACGATCACGGGCCGCCGCGCCCGCTTGGCGAGCCGTCCCGCGACCGAGCCGAAGATCCGGCCGACGATGCCGTGCGTGGAGCCGACGACGATCGCGTCCGCCTCGTACTCCCGCCCCACCTCTTCGAGTTCGTGGCAGATGTCGCCGCCGCGCTCGACCAGGATCCAGGGCACCTCGGCCAGATAGTCCGCGCAGGCCAGTTCCAGCCCCAGGACCTCGGTGCGGTGGTCCGGCACGTCCACGAAGACGGGCGGCTCGCAGCCGGCCCACACGGTGGTGGGCAGCCGGTTGGCCACGTGCACGATGATCAGGCCGGAGTGGGAGCGGTGGGCCATGCCGATCGCGTAGGCGAGGGCACGCTCACTGGACGTGGAGCCGTCGAAGCCGACGACGACTCCATGACGGAAGGCGGGATCGCAGGAGGGGCGTGGCTCTTCCGCCGCCAGGGGATCGGCCGCCGTGGGATCGGCGACCGGCCGCTTGCGGTCCGCGGGTTCGAAGAATTCGTGACCGGCCATGGCTGTCTCGGCGTTGTGATCCTTTTTGGGTGGGACGACAGTGTGCGGCGGAGCTGTGTCCGGGAAACATCTTCCCAACCCCATACCCCCAAGGGTACGGCGGCACGCCTCCCGAGCCCAGATCCCGCGCACGCTCCGTAAGCCCCCGACCTCCACAGGGGTTCACCGGAGCATGCACGAGCGACGCCCGTAACGCAATGGTTGCTGCCCCGTACAGGCGGTTTGCACAGGATTCACGGATGCGCGAGCGGTGACCGACCGGCCGGACGGGCGTTGATCACGGATGAGCCACCGCCACAGGGAGTACGACATGCCCGGACCCGGATCCAGCAGCGAGCAGCCCGCCGCGCCGGACACCGCGAGCGATGTGATCCGCTGGGCCGCCTTCAGCTGCGTCCTCGTCCCCGTGGTCCTCCTCTGGTACGGCACCTCGCTGGCCGGCGCGGCCGGCACCGCGCTGGGGCTGGCCGCCGTCACGGCCGTGTGCCGGCTGCTGCTGCGCCGCTCCGAGCGGGTCGCCCGGCGTTGCCCCGCGCAAAGAGGTGGACGTCACACCCGGGGACAGACACCGGGCGACTGACCTGTTTCCGCGCCTGAGAACGCTTCTTTTCAGCCAACTTCTGAATATCGCCCCGGAGGGGCGCCGAGCACCCCTCAACCCCCGTTCCACCTGCACGAAAAGGGTCTGCGGGGCGCTGCGCACCCTATGCGGTTTGGCCACTGCGACGAGGCGTACTTCCCTGCACGCCCCGCGAGTGCAACGCTTCGTGATCGAATGCTTCACGCCAAGTTGTCATGTCGACAATGTGCCGCATTCGGAACTGGTCACCGTCAGACCGCGGGAACCAGTAGATTCGATCTTGACTGTCTTTACGGCGGGGGACTCGTGCAGGACCGAGGGGAAACGTGCAGGAGCGACACAACCGAGGAGCCGCGACCACCGAGGGGGGCTTAGCAGTATGAGCCACGACTCCACTGCCGCGCCGGAAACCGCAGCCCGGAAGCTGTCCGGGCGCCGCCGCAAGGAGATCGTCGCGGTGCTGCTGTTCAGCGGCGGCCCCATCTTCGAGAGTTCCATACCGCTTTCGGTGTTCGGGATCGACCGCCAGGACGCCGGAGTGCCGCGCTACCGACTGCTGGTGTGCGGCGGCGAGGAAGGCCCACTGCGGACCACAGGGGGCCTGGAACTCACCGCACCACATGGGCTGGAGGCGATATCGCGCGCCGGCACGGTCGTCGTACCGGCCTGGCGCTCGATCACCTCGCCGCCGCCGGAGGAGGCGCTCGAGGCGCTGCGCCGGGCCCACGAGGAGGGTGCCCGCATCGTCGGGCTGTGCACGGGCGCGTTCGTGCTCGCCGCGGCCGGACTGCTGGACGGGCGCCCGGCGACCACCCACTGGATGTACGCGCCGACGCTGGCCAAGCGCTATCCGTCGGTGCACGTCGATCCGCGGGAGCTGTTCGTCGACGACGGCGACGTGCTCACGAGCGCGGGCACGGCGGCCGGAATCGATCTCTGTCTGCACATCGTGCGGACGGACCACGGCAACGAGGCGGCCGGCGCGCTCGCCCGGCGCCTGGTGGTCCCGCCGCGCCGGTCGGGCGGTCAGGAGCGCTACCTCGACCGGTCTTTACCCGAGGAGATCGGCGCCGACCCGCTCGCCGAGGTCGTCGCCTGGGCGCTGGAACACCTCCACGAGCAGTTCGACGTGGAGACCCTGGCGGCACGCGCCTACATGAGCCGCCGCACGTTCGACCGCCGGTTCCGCTCGCTCACCGGGAGCGCGCCGCTGCAGTGGCTGATCACCCAGCGGGTGCTCCAGGCGCAGCGGCTGCTGGAGACGTCCGACTACTCCGTGGACGAGGTCGCGGGCCGGTGCGGCTTCCGCTCGCCGGTCGCGTTGCGCGGCCACTTCCGCCGCCAGCTCGGCTCCTCCCCCGCCGCCTACCGGGCCGCCTACCGGGCCCGCAGGCCGCAGGGCGACAAGCCCGGCGACGCGGATGCGCCTGTGCCGCAGCCCGGCCAGCCGGCCCCGCCCGCGGGGATGCCGGGACCGGGCGCCGCGGTGGGCCACGTGCCCTCCGTCCTGCACTCGGAGCGGGACAGCGGCGTGCCCCTGCAGAGCCGCCGGCAGACGGCGGGCGCGGTGGGGCTGCTGCCGGGGCCACGCAGCGGCAGCTGAGAGCGAGAGAGACGGGGCGAGCAGTGGCTCGCCCCTTCTTCTTCCCCGGCTCCGGGCGCGGGCCCCCGAGGCCCGCACCGGCACGGGGCATCCCAAAAGCGGACGCCAGCTTTAGGGTGGTCGCATGAACGATCGCATGGTGTGGATCGACTGCGAGATGACCGGCCTCTCGCTGTCCGACGACGCTCTCATCGAGGTGGCCGCCCTCGTCACCGACGCCGAGCTGAACGTGCTCGGCGAGGGGGTGGACATCGTCATCCGCCCGCCGGAGCAGGCGCTGGAGACGATGCCGGAGGTGGTGCGTCGGATGCACACCGCGTCCGGGCTGCTCGAGGAGCTCCCGAACGGCACGACCCTTCAGGACGCCGAGGAGCAGGTCCTGGCGTATGTGAAGGAGTGGGTGAAGGAGCCGGGCAAGGCCCCGCTGTGCGGCAACTCCGTCGGCACCGACCGCGGCTTCCTGCTGCGGGACATGCCGACCCTGGAGGACTACCTCCACTACCGGATCGTCGACGTGTCCTCGATCAAGGAGCTGGCCCGCCGCTGGTACCCGAGGGCGTACTTCAACAGCCCGGAGAAGAACGGCAACCACCGGGCGCTCGCCGACATCCGCGAGTCGATCGCCGAGCTGCGCTACTACCGCGAGGCCGTCTTCGTCCCGCAGCCCGGCCCCGACACCGACACCGCGCGGGCCATCGCCGCCAAGTACGTGCTGCCCGCCCAGTAGGCCGACCGGGGTCCGCTCGGTGGCCCGCGCGAAAACCTGTGCGCGAGCACCCCTTCGGACCCTGTAGACTTCTTCTCGGCCGGTCGGGGAAACGACGAGTTCAACCGCCGGTCGTGGTGGGTGTAGCTCAGCTGGTAGAGCACCTGGTTGTGGTCCAGGATGTCGCGGGTTCGAGTCCCGTCACTCACCCTCCGTAGAGAGGCCGATGACATGCGGTGACGCAGTCATCGGCCTCTTTCGTGACCCCGTGGCCATACTGGTGCCCCCCCTGCGGCTGCCGTACCGGGTGTCGCTCTCGGAGGTGGTCCCGCGCACGGGCCCGGGGTCGGCCCCGGGGCCACGCTTCTCACGACGAGGCCCGGGGCACCGGTTCCCTCATGACGAGGCCCGGGGCACCAGTTCCGTGGGCAGCACCAGCTGCCGCTGCTCCGGCTCGCGGGAGCCGGCGCGACGGCTGCCCGCGATCTCCCCGAGAAGGAGTTCGATCATCGCGCGGCCCATCTCCTGGATCGGCTGGCGGACGCTGGTGAGCGGCGGATCCATGTGGCGGGCGATGGCCGAGTCGTCGTAGCCGACCAGGGCCACGTCGTCGGGGATGCGGCGGCCCTCCTCGCGCAGCACCTGACGGGCCCCGGCCGCCATGACGTCCGAGCCGGCGAACACCGCGTCCAGGCCGGGGCTGCGCCGCAGCAGCCTGGCCATGGCACGGCGGCCGCCTTCCTCCGTGAAGTCCCCCTGTTCCACGAGGATGTCGTCCGCGGAGTACCCCGCGTCGAGCAGGGCGTCCCGGTAGCCCTCGACGCGGCGTTGGGCGCCGTACACGTCGAGACGTCCGGTGATGTGGGCGATCGTGCGGCAGCCGCGGGCCAGCAGGTGCTCGGCCGCCGAGCGGGCGCCGCCGTAGTTGTCCGAGTCCACCGAGGGCAGCGTCTCCACCGCCGAGCGCGGGCCGCTGATCACGGCCGGGATCTCCATCTGGGCCACCAGGTCGGGCAGCGGGTCGTCGGCGTGCACCGACACCAGCAGCACCCCGTCGACCCGGTGCGCGGCCAGGTACTGGGCCAGCCGGCACCGCTCGCGGTCGCTGCCCGCGAAGATCAGCAGCAACTGCATGTCGGTGTCGGCCAGTTCCGCGCCCACGCCGCTGAGCATGTCGGAGAAGTACGGCTCCGAGAAGAACCGGGTCTCCGGCTCGGGAACGACCAGCGCGATCGCGTTCGTGCGGTTGGCGGCCAGGGCGCGGGCCGCGTTGTTGGGAACGTAGCCGAGTTCGAGGACGGCCGCCTCCACGGCCGCCCGGGTCGCCTCGCTGACCTGGGGTGAGCCGTTGATCACCCGCGACACCGTGCCGCGGCCCACGCCGGCCCGGGCGGCGACCTCCTCCAGGGTCGGCCGCCGAGTGCCCCGGCCCCGCTCGCCCTTGACCGCCATAGTCGTCGCCTTCCGTTCACAGCTCCACGCCAGGAATGTAACAGCCGTGGACCGGCCTCCCCCGACCCCATGGTCCCTCTTCGGCGAAACCCTCGTCCTCGGCGGCCCGTCGCGTGGCGCGACCGTCGCCCGGCGGCGCCACGCGGCCGGCCGTGCCGACTACCTCCGCTCGTCTCCGGCGGGCAGCGCGTTGCGGCGGATCACCTCGGCGTACCAGTGGGCGCTCGCCTTGGGGATGCGGCGCTGGGTGGAGTAGTCGACGTAGACCGCGCCGAAGCGCTTCGAGTAGCCGTACGACCACTCGAAGTTGTCCAGCAGGGACCACAGGAAGTAGCCGCGCACGTCCGCCCCGTCGGCCATGGCCCGGCGGACGGCGTCCAGGTGGGAGTGCAGGTACTCGATCCGCTGCGGGTCGTTCACCCGGCCCTCGGGGGAGATGTAGTCGTCGAAGGCGGCGCCGTTCTCCGTGACCATCAGCGGCAGGCGGGGGTGCGAGGCGGCCAGATCGGTCAGCAGCGTGTGCAGCCCGTTCGCGTCAATGGCCCAGTTCATCGCGGTGAGCCGGTCGTTGGCCAGGTGGAAGGCGACATCCTCGGAACCGGTCCACGGGGAGTGGTCGCTGGCGCCGTGGCCGTCGTTCTTCGTGCTGGCCCGGCCGTCGACGGGCTTCGAGACGACGGTCGGCGAGTAGTAGTTGACGCCGAGCACGTCGATCGGGCGGGAGATCTCCGCCAGGTCGCCGTCCTGCACGAGCCGGCCCCAGTCGACGATGTGCCCGGTGTCGGCGAGCAGGTCCTCGGGGTAGGCGCCGTCCAGGATCGGACCGGTGAAGACCCGGTTGCCGACCGCGTCGATACGGCGGGCGGCCTCGATGTCACCGGCGCTGTCCGTGAGCGGGCGCACCTGGTGCAGGTTGAGGGTGATGGAGGTCTGGGCGGACGCCGGCAGGTTGGCGCGCAGCGCCCCGATCGCCTTTCCGTGGGCCAGGTTCAGGTGGTGCGCGGCGCGCAGGGTCGCGGCGGCGTCGGTGCGCCCGGGTGCGTGCACACCGGAGCCGTAGCCGAGGAACGCCGAGCACCAGGGCTCGTTGAGGGTGGTCCAGATGCCGACGCGGTCGCCCAGGGCCTGGGCCATGATCTCGGCGTAGTCGGCGAAGCGGTGCGCGGTGTCGCGCTGCGGCCAGCCGCCCGCGTCCTCCAGTTCCTGGGGCAGGTCCCAGTGGTAGAGGGTGGCGACCGGGGTGATGCCCGCTTCCAGCAGCTCGTCGGTGAGGCGGCGGTAGAAGTCCAGGCCCACCTGGATCGCCGGGCCCCGGCCGGTCGGCTGCACCCGGGACCAGGAGATGGAGAACCGGTACGCCTTCAGGCCCAGGTCCTTCATGAGCGCCACGTCGTCGCGGTACCGGTGGTAGTGGTCGGCCGCGATGTCACCGGTGTCACCGTTGCGGACCTTGCCGGGCGTGTGGCTGAAGGTGTCCCAGATGGAGGGCGTGCGGCCGTCCTCGGCGGCGGCGCCTTCCACCTGGTACGCGGCGGTGGCGGCGCCCCAGACGAAGTCCGTCGGGAAGGAGGTGTCCGATGCCTGCGCAGCGCTGGTCTCGGGTCGTACGGCGGTCATGGTGAGAGCGCTCCCAAAATGGGGTGGAAAGCGCGGACGAAGGGGTCCGGCGCTGACGGGAAGGGGGAAGGGGACGGACAGGGGCAGGCCGGCGGCGGGGGCTGGGTGCCCGCCCCGTACGGCCCGTCCTTACGGGGAGGACGAGCCGTACGCGACGGCGGACGGGCGGCGGGCCCGGCCGGCGGGCCGAACCCTGCCGCCGCGGGATCAGCCCTTGACGGCGCCGGCCATGATGCCTCCGACGATCTGCTTGCCGAAGATCACGAAGACGGCCAGCAGCGGCAGCGTGCTGATCAGCGCGCCGGCCATGACGATGCTCTGGTCGGGGGTGTAGGAGGCGCTGAGCTGGCCGAGCGCGACCTGAATGGTGGGGTTGTCCTGGCTCAGCGCGAGGAAGGGCCAGAAGAAGTCGTTCCAGGCCTGGACGAAGGTGAGCATGCCGAGCACCATCATCGCCGGGCGGGCCGCGGGCAGGACCACGCTCCACACGATGCGCAGGTTGTTCGCCCCGTCCACCTTGGCCGCCTCGATGAGCTCGTAGGGCAGGGCCTCCAGCAGGTACTGGCGCATGAAGAACACGCCGAACGCGCCCACCAGGGTCGGGAAGATCACCGACTCCAGCTTGCCGCCCCAGCCGATGTCCGACATGAGCATGAACAGCGGAACCACGCTGAGCTGCGGCGGGATCGTCAGGGTGGCGATGACGGCGGTCATCAGCACGTTGCGGCCCTTGAAGCGCATCTTGGCGAAGGCGTAGCCGGCCAGGGTGCAGAAGAACAGGGTCGCCGCGGTGATGCAGCCGGCCACGATGACGGTGTTGACGAGGGCCTTGCCGAGGTTGGCCTGGTCCCAGGCCGCCTGGAGGTTGGTCCACAGCCGGCCGCCCGGCAGGAGCGGGGGCGGGCTGTCGAGGACCCGCTGCTGGTCGTGCGAGGCGGCCACCAGCGTCCAGTACAGCGGGAAGAGCGAACCCAGGCCGACGACGATCAGCGCGATGTAGGTGAACGGGCCGCCCTTGAGCTGCTCGCCGGCGCCGACCTTGAAGCGTGCGCGGCCCTTGACCGGGCCGGCCGCGGAGGGCGCTGCGGGAAGGCCGTGCGCCGTGGTCTTGGTGGGACTGGTCGTGGTCATCGATATCGCTCCCGTCAGGCCGCGCTCTTGTGCACGAGCCGGCCGACGATCCAGTTGATCAGGGCGATCAGCAGCAGCAGGACGAGCATGGCCCAGGCCACGGCCGAGGCCGGGCCGAGGTGCCCCAGCTTCCAGCCGTAGTTGTAGAGGTAGACGCTGAGGGTCTCGTACTGGTGGTCGCTGCCGCCGATGGACCCGAGCGTGCCGCCCTGCAGCAGCAGCGGCTCACCGAACAGCTGCATGGAGCCGATGGTCGAGATGACGATGGTGAACAGGATCGTCGGCCGCAGCGAGGGGATGGTCACCTTGCGGAACTGCTGCCACCGCGTGGCTCCGTCGATCGAGGCGGCCTCGTACAGCTCGGTGGGCACCGACTGCATGCCCGCCAGGTAGATCAGGGCGTTGTAGCCGGTCCAGCGCCAGATCACGATCACCGAAATGGCGATCTTGGACGACCAGTGGCCGTTGCCCCAGTCGGTGTTGCCGGCGCCGAAGAAGTGCAGCACCCAGTTGAGGATGCCGCCGTCGGCGCGGAAGACCAGGGCGAACACCAGGGCCGCGGTGGCCACCGAGGTGGCGTACGGCGTGAGGATCACGGTCCGCCAGAAGGTGCTGGCGCGCAGCTTGTAGTTGAGCAGGTGGGCGAGGCCGAGGGCCATGAGGAGCTGCGGGACGGTCGATATGACGCCGATGATGAACGTGTTGGCGACGGCCGTCCAGAACTCGGAGTCCTGCAGGATCCTGGAGAAGTTGTCGAAGCCGACCCACTGGGACTGGTCGAGGCTCGTCAGCTCCACACGGTGCAGGGCGATCCAGCCGGTGTAGAGGAGGGGGTAGAGCCCGAAGGCGCCGAAGACGAGGAAGAAGGGTGCCACATAGGCGTACGGCGACACCTTGTCGTCGAAGCGCCACAGGCGGGTGCGCCACTTGCTGCGCCCGTTCGGCGCGGCGCCGGAGCCGCCGGGGGGCGGGGTGTAGGCACCCCGTGTGGGGGTTGTCGTTGCCACGGAGGGAGTCCTTCCCTGGAGGTCTGGGCCGGGTACGGGGTGGGAGGCGAGGTCGCGGGCCGGGCGCCCATCCCGTCGCTCCCCGCGCGGATCGTCACGGTTCGTTCCACGCTGCGGCCTGACGTGCGGGTGAGGCGAGGTCCGGCCGCAGGCTTCCGGACCCCGCCGGGTGGAACGGGGGGCGACGGAGGGTGCTTCCCGCCGTACCGAGCAGGGCACCCGGCCCGGCTCCGTGGGGATGCCCCGCGTCGCCTCTCGGCGCCGTCCTCACCGCGTCCGGCGCGTTCTCGTGGCGGACGGGCTCCGGCTCGCGCACCCGGGGCAGAGTCTGACCGGGTGCGCGGGCCCGAGTCCGTACGGCCGGCGATACAGCCGGTGGCGTGGCGGGCACGGCCTGCGCGCCCGCCGTGGGAACCGGGGTACGGTCCCCGCGCGGGCGCGGTGCGGGCAGCCGGTGGGCCGCCCGCACCGGGGCGTCAGCCGATCGCCTTGTCGATCGTCTCGGTCGCGGCCTTCCACGCGTCAGCGGGCTTGGTGCCGCGCTGCTCCATGTTGTTGATCTGCGTGGAGATCGTGTCCTTGATCACGCCGTCCTTCGCGCCGAGCACCGCCTCGGGGATGGACTTGGCCTCGTCGGCGTAGATCTGGCCGATGGGGGCGTCGTTGAAGTACGGCAGCTTGGCGTTCTTCACGTCGGCAAGCTCGTAGGCGCCCTTGTTCGACGGGAAGACACCGACCGCCTTGAACACCGCGGCCTGCTGCTCCGGGGCCGTCAGCCACTTGACGAGGTCGGTGGCCTCCTTGACGTGCTTGCCGCGCTTGGGCACGGCCAGGAACGAACCGCCCCAGTTGGCGGCGGTGGAACCGGGGGCGTGGGCGATGTCCCACTTGCCCTTGTAGGCGTCACCGGCGTTGGTGGAGATCTGCGCGGCCATCCAGGCGGGGCAGGCCACGGTGGCGACCGAACCCTTGCGCAGCGCCGCGGTCCAGGCGTCGGTGAACTGCGGCAGGCCCTGCGACAGCTTCTTCGACGCGGCCTCGGCGGCCAGGTTCCAGCCCTGCTTCACGGAGGCGCTGTCCTTGTAGACCGCCTTGCCGTCCGCGTCGTAGTACTGCTTCGGGGAGGAGCTGACGACCGCGTTGTACATGGCGCTGGCGGAGTCCATGAAGTACGTGCCGGAGGGCGCGCTCTTCTTGTACTTCTCACCGAGCTTGATGTAGTCCTCCCAGCCGCCCGCGACGGCCTTGGCGACGGCCTCGCGGTCGGTCGGCAGGCCGGCCTTCTTGAAGAGGTCGGTGCGGTAGCACAGCGACATCGGGCCGATGTCGGTGCCGGCGCCGATCACCGCACCGTCCTTCGTGGTGGCCTGCTTCTCCTTCCAGGACACCCAGTCGCTGACGTTGATCGACTTGCTCAGGTCGGCGAACTTGTCGGCCTGGGTGTTGACGACCTCGGTGATGCGGCCCACCTCGATGCCCGTGACATCGCCCAGACCGCTGCCCGTGTTCAGCTGCTGAAGCAGCTTCGGGTAGTAGTCCTGCTCGTTGGCGGTGGTGTCTTCCTTCACCGTGATGTTCGGGTGCAGCTGGTGGTACTTCGCGAACAGGCCGGCTTCCTTGTAGCCGAACTGACCGAAGTCGGCGACCTTCAGCGTGATGTTCCCGTTGGCATCCGTGCCGTCCGAGCCGCCGTTGTCGTTGCTGCTGCAGGCGGTCAGCAGCAACGCCGAGGCCGCCAGGACCGTCGTGGTCAGGGCCGCTGCTCTGCGGCCACGACGGCCGCCGGTGGGGGTGATACGCATTCCACTACTCCTAGTTCCAGTGGGGAACGTGACCTCAGGAATCAGACCGCCGGTATGCGGCGTTTGTGACCTGCCCTCTCGGTTCGAGCAGCGGCCAGCCCACAGCGCTCTGCGCTGTGAAGGTGCTGGTCAACGGAGTGCCATGCGAGTTGGAGGGAAGGGCCGTCGGTGCTTTTGCCCCACACGGGAGAGGGTCCCGGTCATCCCGTGGAACCGCTCCCATGCGGCACGTCCGGAAGACTCCTTGTTGTCGGGCCCGGTGTCAAGACTTGAAAACAGCCTTGTTGCCCAAGCGTGTTCCGCACGTCACGGGAATGTGTCGCAGAGCACGACGTCACAGGCCGACTCAACGCCCCACGCCTTCCCGCATTTTCCCAGGTCAACAACGATAAGCGGGCCGAATTCGCCGCCCGGCCCGCACGCGCGAGGGGTTACGCGCCGATTTACGGCGGCGGAATCTCCGGATTCCCGGAGGGACGCCGGAAGGTGAACGATCAGCCCTACCGACCGGACGGGAGGTGGGGGTTGAACCCCTACCGACCGGACGGGAGGTGAGGGTTGAACCCCTGTCGACGGGCCCGAGAGGTGAGAGCCGGGTCCTGCCGACGGGCGGGGAGGTGAGGACGGGGTCCTCCCGACCGGTCGGGAGCTGAACGCCGGGCCCTGGCGACCGGCAGGGAGGTGAGGACGGGGCCCTGCCGACCGGTCGGGAGCTGAACGCCAAGCCCAATGCCGGGCCCTGGCGACCGGCAGGGAGGTGAGGACGGGGCCCTGCCGACCGGTCGGGAGCTGAACGCCGGGCTCTGCCGACCGACGGAGAGCTGAGGGTGAGCCTTGCCGGCCGGCCAGGAGGTGAGGGCCGAGCCCTGCTCACCGACCAGGAGGTGAGGGCCGAGCCCTACCGGCCGGTCGCGGGTTGGCTATGGGAGCGCTCCCATGCATAATAGGACGCATCCGACCCATGGGAGCGGTTCCATGCCTGCTGACGCGTCGACCGAAAGCTTCCCTCCCGCCTTCCTCTGGGGCGCCGCGACCTCGGCGTACCAGATCGAGGGGGCGGTACGGGAGCACGGCCGCACCCCCTCGATCTGGGACACCTTCAGCCACACCCCGGGCAAGACGGCCGGCGGCGACACCGGTGACATCGCTGTCGACCACTACCACCGCTACCGCGAGGACGTGGCGCTGATGGCCGGGCTGGGCCTGAACGCGTACCGCTTCTCCGTCTCCTGGCCCCGGGTGCAGCCGACGGGCCGGGGCCCTGCGGTCCAGGTGGGCCTGGACTTCTACCGCCGCCTGGTGGACGAGCTGCTGGCGCACGGCATCGAGCCGGCGATCACCCTCTACCACTGGGACCTGCCGCAGGAGCTGGAGGACGCGGGCGGCTGGCCGGAGCGGGACACCGCGCACCGGTTCGCGGAGTACGCCCAGCTCGTCGGCGAGGCCCTCGGCGACCGGGTGGAGCAGTGGATCACCCTCAACGAGCCGTGGTGCAGCGCCTTCCTGGGCTACGGCTCCGGCGTGCACGCCCCCGGGCGCACCGACCCGGCGGCCGCCCTGCGCGCGGCCCACCACCTCAACCTGGGGCACGGCCTGGCCGCCGCGGCGCTCCGGTCGGTGATGCCGGCGCGCAACCGGATCGCGGTCAGCCTGAACTCCTCCGTCGTACGGCCCCTCACCCGGGACCCCGCCGACGTCGCGGCGGCCCACCGCATCGACGACCTGGCCAACGGCGTCTTCCACGGCCCGATGCTGCACGGGCAGTACCCCGCGTCCCTGTTCGAGGCGACGAGCTCGATCACCGACTGGTCGTACGTCCGCGACGGCGACGTCCGCACGATCCACGCGCCGCTGGACGCGCTGGGCCTGAACTACTACACCCCGACGCTGGTCTCGGCCGCCCCGGAGAAGGTCGAGGGCCCGCGCGCGGACGGCCACGGCGGCGGCGACCACTCCCCCTGGCCGGGCGCCGACCGCGTGCTGTTCCACCAGACCCCCGGCGAGCGCACCGCGATGGGCTGGACGATCGACCCGACGGGCCTGTACGACCTGATCACGCGGTACTCCCGGGAGGCCCCGGGGCTGCCGCTGTACGTGACGGAGAACGGTGCGGCCTACGACGACAAGCCCGGCCCCGACGGAAGCGTGCACGACCCCGAGCGCATCGCCTACCTGCACGGCCACCTCGGTGCGGTGCGCCGCGCCATCGCCGACGGCGCCGACGTGCGCGGCTACTACCTGTGGTCCCTGATGGACAACTTCGAGTGGGCCTACGGCTACGGCAAGCGGTTCGGCGCGGTGTACGTCGACTACGCGACCCTGGACCGCACCCCGAAGTCGAGCGCCCGCTGGTACGGCGAGGCGGCGCGGAGCGGGACGCTGCCGCCGGTGGAGCGGGTGGCCTGACCCGACGGGAAAGGGGCGCGGCACCCCTCCGCGGTGCCGCGCCCCTCGCTGTGTGTGCGCGTCCGTGGAACGCGCCCGGTGTGTGCGCGTCCGTGGAACGCGCCCGGTGTGTGGGCGTCAGTGGAACGCGCCGAACGCCTTCGAGAAGGCGAACTTGTCCTGGACGATCGAGCTGCAGGTGGCGTCGGCGGTGGGCTTGGCGCCGCCGGCGCACTGCTTGTCGCGGGCACCGGACCACATGGAGAGCCCGCCGAGGCCCTTGGACTTGGCGAAGTTCACCAGTTGGGTGGCGTCGTCGACCTTGAAGACCTCGGAGGAGACGTCGTTGACGCCGATCATCGGGGTGACGGCGACGGTCTTCCAGGCGGCGGAGTCGGACAGCCCGAGCACGCTCTTGATCTGGGCCTGGGTGGCGGTGGCGGCCTGTTCGGCCAGGTCGCCCATGTCGCCGCTGAACGAGGGGCCGTAGTCCATCGCCATGATGTTGACGGCGGAGATCTTCACGCCGTTGGACTTGGCGTCGGACAGCAGGTTCACGCCGTCCTGGGTGAGGCCCTGCGGCAGCACCGGCAGGGTGAAGGAGACGTCCAGGCCGGGGTGCTGCTGCTGGAGCTTGGCGATGGCCTGGGCGCGGCGGGTGTTGGCGGCGGTGTTGGGCAGCGCGCCGCCCTCGACGTCGAAGTCGACCTTGGTGAGCTTGAAGGCGTCGACCGCCTTGCCGTACGCCGCCGCGAGCGCGTCCGCCGAGGAGCAGGTGGTGGCCAGCTCGGAGCCGGAGGCGCCGCCGAAGGAGACCCGCACATCACCGCCCTTGGCCCTCAGGGAGCCGATCTGCGCGGCCACCGCGTCGCTGGTGAGGTCGGTCACGCCGCCCCACTTGGGGGTGCAGCCGCCGCCGTCGGTGACGAAGGCGAGGTTGAAGTTCTTCACGCCGGTCGCGTCGGCGGCCCCGAGGAGGTCGAAGGCCGGGAAGAGGGAGGTGTCGACGTACGGGGCGAAGCCGGCGGAGGTGGTGGTGCCGCTGCCGGTGGTCCCGGTGGCGGTCGGGGTGGGGGTCGCCGTCCTGGTCGGGGTGGGGGTCGGGGTCGCGCTCCCGGTCGGCTTCGCGGTCGGGGACGGCGACTGGGTGGGGCGGCCGCTCGGTTCGGGCGTCGGGCCGCCGTCCGGGGAACACTGGGCACCGTCGATGCGACAGCCCGTCGGGGTGCCGCTGCCGTTGACCACGAAGCCGACGGTCACCGACTTGCCGGGGGCGAGGCCCTCGGTGTCCCACTTCGCGGGCCGCACCGTGACGTGCTGCCCGCTCACGCTCGACTCGCCGTTCCACAGGGAGGAGAGCCTGGCGCCCGCCGGCAGGTCGAACTCCAGCGTCCAGGTCTTCTCCTGCGCACCGCTGTTGTTGGTGACGACGTACTGGCCGGTGTAGCCCGTCGACCAGTCGCTCGTCCTGGTGAACGCGGCGTTCACCGCGGCCGCGTTGGCGGTCCCGGTGAGCAGGAGGGCACCGCCCCCGACCACGGCCGCGGCGACGACGCCGCCTATCGCCTTGTTCCTGCCACTGATCCTGCGCCGGTGAGTGCTGCTCATGCGCGTGCCTGCCTTCGTTCATCACGGGGAGTGGTGCGGCAGCACGCTAGCGAGCCGGAATCGGACAAACGGCTTGATGCGGACGGTCGTTGAAGACCTTAGGCTTCGCTTAAGGAAGGGATCGGGAGCGGTTAAAGGTCGAGACCAATTTGCCCGATCGCCGCCGCCGCACCGCCCCCCGGTGAATCCGTCCCACCGGCTTCCGTCCGTCCAACTGGAACCAGATCCGTATCTCGGTGCCGCCCAGGACGGAGGCGCCGATGCGGACGTCGCCGCCGGTGGACTCGGCGAGCCGGCGCACGAT
Source organism: Streptomyces sp. AF1A (assembly GCF_047340315.1). Classification (NCBI taxonomy): domain Bacteria; kingdom Bacillati; phylum Actinomycetota; class Actinomycetes; order Kitasatosporales; family Streptomycetaceae; genus Streptomyces; species Streptomyces sp. AF1A. Next base: position 29,049 of record NZ_JBLEBI010000021.1, on the reverse strand, counting down.
GTCGAGGCCGAGGCCGGTCGACCCCGCGGTTCCGGAACCCCGGCCGCGGGCCATCGCCGCCTCGGGGTCGGATATGCCGGGGCCCGCGTCGGAGATCAGCACGATCACCGCGTCCTCGCCGTTGTGCACGTCGACCGCGAAGGCGGTGCCCTCCGGGGTGTGCCGGAAGACGTTGCCGAGCAGGGCGTCGAGCGCGGCGGCCAGGTCGGCCCGGGCCACGGGTATGCGCACCGGCCGCTCCACGCCGGCCACCCGCCACTTGCGGCCCTCGTCCTCGGCGAGCGCGGACCAGAACTCCATGCGCTCGCGGACCACTTCGGCGACGTCGCAGCCCGCGCCGGGACCGAGGGCGGCCGTCTGCGGCTTGGCTTCCCGCGCGGTGCGGATGATGGTGTCGACCTCGCGCTCCAGCTGGGCGACGGCGGTCCGGGTCTGCTCGGCGGCCGGGCCGGCGCCCAGGGAGGCCGCGTTCAGCCGGAGGACGGTGAGCGGGGTGCGCAGGCGGTGGGAGAGGTCGGCCGCCAGCTCCCGTTCGTTGGCGAGGAGTTGGACGACCTGGTCGGCCATGGAGTTGAACGCGACGGCCGCGAGCCGCAGTTCGTCCGGCCCCTCCTCCGGGACCCGGGCGCCCAGCTTGCCCTCGCCCAGTTCGTGCGCGCCCTCCACCAGCCGCTGCGCGGGCCGCACCATGCGTACGCCGAGCCGGTCGGCGACGGCCACCGAGCCGACGATCAGCGCGAGGCCGACGGCGGCGAGCACCGCCCAGGCCGTGCCGACCCCGTTGGTCACCTCGGACTCGGGGACGTACACCTCGACGACCGCGATCGAGCCGGAGCCGAGCGCGACCGGCTGCAGCAGGGTGGAGCCGCCGCGGACGGAGGTGGTGGAGGCCCGGCCGAGCTTGCGCACGGCCTCGATGTCGCGTTCGGCGGCGTGCTGCGGGCCGAGGTCGAGCGCGGCCCGGCCGCCGTCGGCGGGCAGGTGCACCGCCATCTGGGAGCCGGCGCCGGCGGAGGCCACCACCCGCTCCAGCTTCTCCCGGTCGGTGGTGATGGACAGCGCGGGCGCGACCGCCGCGGCCTCCCGCTCGGCGTTGGAGAAGGCGCGGTCGCGGGCCATCTCCTTGACGACCAGGCCGAGCGGGACGGCGAAGGCGACCACGACCATCGTGGTGACCGCGAGGCACACCTTGACGAGGGCCCACCTCATCGCGGTGTCACCTCTCCGGGCGGTTCCAGCTTCACGCCGACGCCCCGCAGGGTGTGCAGATAGCGCGGCCGGGCGGCCGTCTCCCCCAGTTTCCTGCGCAGCCAGGACAGATGGACGTCGATGGTCTGGTCGTCGCCGTAGGACTGCTGCCAGACCTCGGCGAGGAGTTCCTTGCGCGGCACGACCACGCCCGGCCGGCCGGCGAGGAAGGCGAGCAGGTCGAACTCGCGGCGGGTCAGGTCGAGCCGGGCGCCGTCCAGTTCGGCCTGGCGGCGCAGCGGGTCGACGGTCAGGCCGCCGACCCGGATGACGGGCGAGGGCGGGCTCTCGCCGCCCGAGGAGCGGGTCCGGCGCAGCACCGCCGCGATGCGGGCCGAGAGGTGCTCGACGGAGAACGGCTTGGTGAGGTAGTCGTCCGCACCGGCGTTGAGCAGCCGGACGATCTCCGCCTCGTCGTCCCGGGCGGTGGCGATGATGACCGGCACGTCCGTGATGCCGCGCAGCATCTTCAGGGCCTCGGAGCCGTCCAGGTCGGGCAGTCCGAGGTCCAGGATGACCAGGTCGAAACGGAGATGGGCGACCTCGCGCAGCGCCTCCAGTGCCGTGCCGACGCTGCGCACGGTGTGCGAGGCGTCGGTCAGGTGCCGGATGAGCGCCGAGCGTACGAACTGGTCGTCCTCGACCACGAGCACACTTGCCATGCGCCGCACCGTACGCCATGCGGCGGCACCCGGTCCGGACCTGTGGACAACTCCGTTCCTGTGGACAACCCGGGGGAGTCTTGGGGCAGGATGGCGCTGATGCGCAGAGGACTCGTTCACGTACTGGCGTGGCTGCTCGCGACCGGAGCGGCGGTCACGCTGTCGTGGTGGGGTGTGCACACGGTGATGGCGGCCACGGCGTACGACCCGCCGCGCGCGCTGCCGGTGACGGCTGCCGGGGCGACGGCCCAGGGCAACAGGGCACCGGCCTCCCCGGCACCCTCGGCGTCCCCGTCGCGCGGCCCGTCGGCCAGGCCGCCGAAGCCCACCCCGTCCAGTGCGCCGGCCCGCGGCCCCGCCGCCCCGCCGTCCGCCACCCCGTCGGGCCGGGTCAAGGCGTACGACACCGACGGCGGCCGGGCGGTGTTCGAACTGGACCCGGCGAGCGCGACGCTCGTCTCGGCGACGCCGGGCACCGGCTGGTCGATGCAGGTGTGGAAGACGGAGACGTGGATCCGGGTGGAGTTCAGCCGGGGCACGGACCGGGTGTCGGTGATGTGCACCTGGCACGACGGGCCGCCGCACGTGGACATCGGCACCTACTGAGCGTACGGCGGCGGCTCAGCGGAACACCGAGGGCGGCGGCGCCGGGGATGCCACTGCCGCCGCGTCGGTCACGGGCGGCGCGCCGCCGGTGAAGTCCGTGAGCTGCCTGCCGTGTTCGACCCGGCCGGGATGCGGGTCGGAGGCGGCGCGGCGGGTGAGCTCGGCGAGCGGCAGCGGAAGGTCGGAGGCGACCAGGACCGCGTTGCCGAAGCGCTTGCCGCGCAGCACGGCCGCGTCGGCGATCAGCGCGAGCTCCGCGAACCGGGCGGCGGCGGTGGCGATCTGGCCGCGCAGATGCGCGAGCGGCGGCCCGTCGGCGAGGTTGGCGGCGTAGACACCCGAGGGCTTCAGGGCGCGGCGGACCTCGTCGAGGAACTCGGTGGAGGTCAGGTGTGCGGGCGTGCGGGCGCCGCTGAACACGTCGGTGACGACCAGGTCCGCCCAGCCGTCGGGCACCTTGGCGAGCCCGGCGCGGGCGTCGGCCGAGCGCACCCGGATCCGCGCGTTGGGGTCCAACGGCAGCAGTCGGCGGACCAGTTGGACGAGGCTCGCGTCCCGCTCGACGACCTGCTGGGTGGAGCGGGGGCGGGTGGCGGCGACGTACCGGGCGAGGGTGAACGCGCCGCCGCCCAGGTGCACGGCGTGCACGGGTCTGCCGGGCGGGGCGGCGAGGTCGACGACATGGCCGAGGCGGCGCTGGTACTCGAACGAGAGGCGGGCCGGGTCGTCCAGGTCGACGTGCGACTGCGGGGCGCCGTCGATCAGCAGTGTCCAGGCCCGGCCGTGGTCCGGATCGGGTATGAGCTGCGCAAGCCCGCCGTCCACCGGCTCCTCGACGGCTTCGGCGGCCGATCTGCGCCGTGTGTTCCTGGACCTGCCCATCGGCCCATTTTCGCAGGTCCCGCGGGCGACCGCGTCACCGGCAGTTGTCGGCCGCCTCGATCAGCCGGGCCGCCTCCCCGAGGGCCCGGCGCAGCACCACCGGGTCGGTGGCGAGATCGGCGTCGCCGGGCGGCAGCAGCCAGTCGGATCCCGCGACCGGTGGCTCGGGGTTCAGCTGCAGCCCGCGTCCGTCCGTCTCCGTGCAGGTGCTGCCCGGCACGTCCCAGCAGGCCGCCGTGCCCGCCGGCACGAGAAAGCCGAGGGTGTCGCAGCCGCCGTCGTGCAGCACGGGCCCCACGGCGTCCGCGTCCGCACGGCGCAGGATGTCGACCGCCTCCAGCCCCTGCCGAGCCGGCACCGTCACGAGGTCGCACGGCGCCTCGTCACCCTCGGCCGTCGTCGGCGACGACGGCGACGGGCACGGTTCGTTGCTCTGGCTGGTCTCCATGCCGGCCTCCACCACACAGCCCTGTTGCGGTCCATGGAGCCCAACGCGCGAGCGCGTCAACGGCTACGGCGCAAGTGCGCCGCAAAGGATGGCAGTTCATGGCAGATCGTGGATGAGATATCCGGTTTGTAGCCAAACACAGCGTGGCGAGTCCTTCACAGCCGGTACGTTCATGCCCGCCGGAACCAGGGCGTCACACGGACAACTCGTCCCGAACCGCCCCGGCTGCGGCAATGGTTCGACGGTTCGCACGAGAGGACCCGGCCATGGCGTCGTCAACGGTGACCTCGTCACAGCCCGACCGGCCACCCCGGCCGAATCTCGCCTTCCGGCAGCTGCGCGGCCGGCGCTCACCGGCCGAGTTCGCGGCGCTGGTGCGGCGGGCCGCGCGCGAGATCGGTGAGCGGGTGTGCTGTGACGCGCGTTACGTCGGGCGGGTCGAGGCAGGCGAGATCCGCTGCCCCAACTACGCGTACGAACGGGTGTTCCTGCACATGTTCCCCGGCCGCACGCTCACCGACCTCGGCTTCGCGCCCCGCTCGTCCGTCCGCGGACGCGCGGCGCGCCCGGCGGCGGACGGACCGCCGGAGCCCACCGCCGGTGAGCTCACGACGGCCGGGACCGGTGGGGCCGCTGAGACGTGGGAGGCGTTCGAGCCGTATGACAGGCAGGACCCGTACGACCGGTACGAGCCGTACGAGAAAGACCATCCGAACCACGAGGAGAGCGACGTGCTGCGTCGCGCATTCATGACCGGCGGAGGCGCCACGGTGGCCGCCGCCACGCTGGGCCCGCTCCGGCTCACCACGGACGCCCTGGCCGCGGTCCGGCCCGGGCGCCGGCCCGGAAGCCCCGAGGCGGCCGCCCTGGAGGAGGCCGTCCGCCGCATCCGGCTGCTCGACGACCGGCACGGCGCGGACGGCCTCTACCGCCGCGCGGCGGCTCCCCTGCGCGCCGCGTACGCGCTGCTGGACGCCGGCGCCACCCGGCAGACCACGGTCGACCGGCTGCACGCGGGCGCGGGTGAACTCGCCATCTCCGTGGGCTGGCTGGCCCATGACTCCGGGCGCTTCGACGACGCCCGCTCGCACTACGCCGAGGCCCTGGCGACGGCCCGGATGACCGGGGACGCGGGGCTGGAGGCGCACGCCTTCTGCAACACCGCGTTCCTCGCCCGGGACTCCGGCCGCCCCAGGGAAGCGGTGCGGGCCGCCCAGGCGGCGCAGCGCGCCGCGCGGCCCCTGGGCTCGGCCCGGCTGATGTCCCTGCTGGCGCTGCGCGAGGCGGGCGGCTGGGCGGGGCTCGCCGACCGCACCGGCTGCGAACAGGCCCTGGCCCGCGCGCAGGCCCTGTTCGAGCGCGGGCACTGCGATGCCGACCCCGAGTGGATGAGCTTCTACGGCGAGGCCGAACTGGAGGGACTCGAGGCGCAGTGCTGGTCCATGCTCGGCGACTGGGGGCGCGCGGCCCGGCACGCGCGCCGGGCCGCCGAGGTGCAGGATCCCCACTTCACGCGCAACATCGCGCTCTACACCGCGGAGCTGGCCGACGACCTCGCGCGCGAGGGCCGTCCCGACGAGGCGGCCGCCGCGGGCCTGCGCGTGCTGTCCCTGCTGGACCAGGTCCAGTCGTCCCGCATCCAGAGCATGCTCGCGGGCACCGCGCGCGTGCTGCTGCCGCACCGGCGCGCGTCGGGGGTCTCGGAGTTCCTGGACCGGCATGCGTCCATGCCGAGAACGGGCAGGGCCTGAACCCCGGTGGGAGGCCCCCGGCCGTCGCCGGCACCGGGCAGCCGGTCAGTCCGGCAGGTGCCCGGTGTCGTTCCAGCTCTCGATCGCCGGCTCGCCGTAGGCCCAGCCGAGCACGGACAGTGACGTCGGGTTCAGCCGTATCCGGGCGGCGAAGTCCACCGGCAGGCCCAGCCAGCGCGCGCCGATGGACCGCAGGATGTGCCCATGGGCGAAGACGAGGACGTCCCGGTCGGCGGAGCGGGCCCAGTCGACCACCTCGTCCGCGCGCGCGGTGACCTCGGCGAGGCTCTCCCCCTCGGGCACGCCGTCCCGCCAGATCAGCCAGCCCGGCCGCACCGCCCCGATCTCGGCCGGCGTCATGCCCTCGTACGCCCCGTAGTCCCACTCCAGCAGCGCGTCCCAGCATTCGGCGCGCCCGCCGAACCCGGCGATCTCACACGTCTGACGCGCGCGGGACAGCGGACTGGTCCGCACCTCCGCCCCGGGCAGCCCGTCCAGCGGTGCGGCGTGGAGGCGCTCGCCCAGCAGCTTGGCCCCGCGCCGGCCCTCCTCCAGCAGGGGCACGTCGGTCCTGCCGGTGTGCTTGCCGGACAGCGACCAGGCCGTCTGCCCGTGCCGGGCCAGCAGGATGCGCGGAGCCATGGGAGACCTTTCCGGGAGACGGACGCCACACGGACGCCGCGGAAACAGCAGGTGAGGCCTCTCCATCATCGCCCACCCCCGGCCGGGGCAACCCGGCGGCCCGTCTCGACGTCTTTGTGGGCCGGAGCGCCCTCATGGGCGAGATGCGCACACCGTAAAGTGGCACGGTCGCTCACCGGGCGGCGCGCCGTACAGCGAAGGGGGCGGGCGATCGGATGCCGCAGACCGAGACATTGGGCACCGAGGTGGTGCCCCGCACCCGGCTGCGCTGGTGGACCGAGCTGCCCCTGATCCTGCTGGTCTACGGCTGCTACTCGGCCGGCCGGCTCCTCGCGCGCGGTGACGTGCAGGGCGCCGTCGACCACGGCCTGGCGATCCTGCGCCTGGAGAAGCTGCTGCACCTGAACGCCGAGCACCCGCTGAACCGGCTCTTCACGCGTGAGCCGTGGCTCGGGATCCCGGCCGACTTCTGGTACGCCTCGCTGCACTACCTGATCACGCCCGCGCTCCTGGTGTGGCTGTTCCGGGCCCGCTCCGAGCACTACCGGCGGGCCCGCACCTGGCTGATGACGTCCACGTTCATCGGCCTGATCGGCTTCACGCTGCTGCCGACCTGCCCGCCGCGCCTGCTCTCCGCGGGCCACGGCTTCGTGGACACCATGGCCCACTACAGCTCGTACGGCTGGTGGGGCAGCCAGGCCAGCGCGCCGCGCGGCCTGGGCGGGATGACCAACCAGTACGCGGCCATGCCGAGCCTGCACGTCGGCTGGGCCCTGTGGTGCGGGATCATGCTCTGGCGGTACGGCGGCACGCGCCTCACCAAGGTCCTCGGCGTCCTCTACCCGCTGGGCACCGCGCTGGTGGTCATGGGCACGGCCAACCACTACCTCCTGGACGCGGTCGCGGGCGTCGCCGTGATGGGCGTCGGCCTCGTGCTCGCGCCGCACGTGATGCGGGCCGCGGACGCGGTCCGGGCCCGACTGCTCCGGCGCGCCGTCCCGGCCGCGGACGGCACGGGTTCCCCGATTGTCAGTGCCGGATGCCAGACTTCCGCGGGTGAGCGAATTCCACGGCAGCGCGAGTCGCAGCTCGACGGCGGAGCCGAGCCGGACGCCTCCACCGCGGACGCGGGCGAAGGGGCTGCGGCACCGGCTCGCTGAGCTGCGCGGCCCCGACGTACCGGCCAAGGCCCTGGACGCGCGCGCCCTCGCGGCGCTCGCCGCGAACCCCGGGTGCCGCAGGCGGGCGATCCTGGACGGCGCCGGGGTGGACAAGGCCCGGCTGGCGAGCGCGCTCGGTGCGCCGTCCGCCTTCGGGCAGTCGCAGTTCGCGCTGACCCGGGGGAACGCGTTCGAGGCCAAGGTGAAGGCGGACGGCGGCGCGGAGCTGCTGCGGCTGGCGCACGCCCGCCTGGACCCCGGCGCCCCGCCGCCGGAGGGCGCCGCCGTGCCCGACCTGACCGCACAGGGCCCCGAGGGGCGCACGGCGCGTACGGCGCTGGCGCTGCGCGAGGCCGTGCGCGCCGGCGGCTGGACGCTCCTCGACCACCCGATGCTCGCGCTTCAGGTGGCGGGTTCCCTCGCGTTCCTGGAGCCGGACGCGGTCGTGGTGCACCCGGACGGCAGCTGGTCGGTCGTGGAGATCAAGTCCTTCCCGATGCTGGACGGCTCCGCGGACCCGGCGAAGGTGGGCGCGGCCGCCCGGCAGGCGGCGGTGTACGTGCTCGCCCTGGAGGAGGTCGCCGCCCGGCTCGGCGCGGAGCCGGCGGGGCCCGCCGGCGTCGAGGGGGAGAGCCCGGGGAGGCCCGAGGGGGAGAGCGCGGTCGTCCCCTCGGCACCGGCCGGGGCGCCCCACGGGCGGAGCGCCCCTGACGGCGCCCCCGCTCCGCGCGTGCGTCACCGGGTGCTGCTGGTGTGCCCGAAGGACTTCTCCAACCTGCCCGCCGCGTCCGCCGTGGACGTCCGCAAGCAGCGGGCGGTCACCGCGCGCCAGTTGGCCCGGCTCACCCGGATCGAGGAGATCGCCGACTCGCTGCCCGAGGGCACTTGCTTCGCGCCGGACCGGAGCGCCGAGGAACTGACGGCGGCCGTGGCGGCGGTCCCGGCGACGTACGCGCCCGAGTGCCTGTCCGCGTGCGAACTGGCCTTCCACTGCCGGGAACGCGCCCAGGCGGCCGGCGCCGTCACCCGCCTCGGCCGGCCGCTGCGCGCCGAACTGGGCGGACTGGACACGGTCGAGGACGTCCTCGCGGCGGCCCGCGGCGAGCGCGGCGACCCGGACGACCCGGCGGTCGTGGCGCTGCGCCGGGCGGCGGCCCTGCGCGCGGAGGCACTGGCCGCCGCGGGGGTGACCCCGTGTCCCTGATCACCACGCTGGCCCGTCTCGAGGCCGTCGGCAGCGGCCGGGCCCAGCCCGCGGCGACCGTCCGGCACCGGCATCTGTCCGAGCGCCCGCTGGTGTTCGTACCGCTCACCACGGCCGGTGAGGCCGGCGCCCCGCTGGGCGCGCTGGTGGGCACCGACCGGGACGCGCCGCGCCTGCTGGCCGTGCCGCAGCCCCGCGACCGCGAGCTGCGCTTCGCGTTCCTCGCCGAACTGGCGGACGTCGTCCTGCCGTACATCGACTCCTGCGCACAGACCGTGGAGGCGGCCGAGCGCACCGAGACCGACCCCGAGACCGGCAAGCGGGTCAAGGTGGAGGTCGAGTTGTGCGCGGACGCGCCCCAGCTGATCGTGCCGAGCCGGGCGGGCCTGGAGTTCGTGCGGCTGCTCGGGCGCTCCATGCGCTTTCGCCGTACCGCCGAGCAGGACCCGGAGACGCCCTACCCGGCACCGCCCCGGGTGCCGCTGCTCGGCCGGTGGCTGACCCACTACGGGGAGCGGTCCCGGGTGCCCGGCTCCTCGCTGCTCCTCGCGCTGACCGACGTGCTCGCGCGGCACTGGGCGACCGGCCAGTCCGGACTGGAGGACCAGCACCTGGGCGCGCTGCTGGCGTGGATCGACCCCCCGGAGGGCAGCAGCGGCGCCGAGGCCGCGCGACGGGCGGAGCTGGCGCGGGACGCGGACGGCCAGTTGCTGTGCCCGCCGGCCGGTCCGGCCACCGACCCGGCGTTCGACAACAGGCTGCTGGCCCCGGCCATCGAGCGCTACGACCGCGCGCGCGGCGCCCTGGCCGCCGCCGAGGACCCGCTGGAGGCCGACGACCGGCTCGCCGCGCTGACCAGGGCGGAGCGGGAGATCCGCGACCTGGTGGCAAGCCGCACCCGCCCCACCTGGGACGCGGTGTGGCGGGGTCTGGACCTGCTGCGGGCGCTGCCGGAGGGCGCGCACGTCGAGGAGCGCTGGACGCGCGACCGCTGGTCGTTCACCGGCCACCGGGACCGGGTGCTGGCCGGCGAGCCCCCGCAGCCGCGCCGGGACGACGCGGTGACGGCGGCGAACAAGCTGGCCGCACGCGAGCGCGAGCAGGCCCGGCTGGAGGCGCAGGAGGCGCTGGACGATCCGCTGGTGATGGCGGGACGGCGGCTGGCCGGTGAGGCGTTCGCGGGCGAGGTGACCGACGTCGTGATGGCGTACAGCGAGGGCAGGCGGCCGAGCCCGCGCCCGCTGGTGACGGTCCGCACGGACGACCGGCCGCAGCTGGCGGAGCGGGCGAAGGTGTACCGCTCGCTGGGCGGCAGGCCGCAGTCGGCGGAGTTCGTCGGCCAGGAGGGCGACGGGGTCTTGGTGCTGCGGATCCTCGACAAGATGGGCCGCGGCAAGGAGCCGGAGCCCGGCTCGGTGCCGGAGAAGGGCGACCTGGTCCGCTTCACCGTCTTCGAGCACGAGCAGCGCGGCGGGCCGAAGCTGCCCGACCCGGAGCGGACCCCGTGGACGCACGGCGGCCCGCCGGGCGAGGCCGTGCCCGAGGCCGCCGATCCCGTGACCGAGGAGGACGTGCTGTGACGACCGCCGACACCGTCGGCTTCGACCCGGCGGCCGCGGCCGCCCGCGCGACCGACGCGATCCTCCGCGACACGCTGCGCGGCAGCGAGCGGGGCGTGGTGGTCGACTCCCCGCCCGGCGCCGGCAAGTCCACGCTGGTGGTCCGGGCGGCGCTGGAACTCGCCGACGCGGGACGCCCGTTGATGGTGGTGGCGCAGACCAACGCCCAGGTCGACGACCTGGTCCAGCGCCTCGCCGAGAAGAACCGCGAGCTGCCCGTGGGCCGCCTGCACAGCAGCGACACCGACGCGTACGACAAGGCGCTGGACGACCTGCCGAACGTCCGCACGTCCGCCAGGGCGGCCGACCTGAACGGCCTGCCGGTCGTCCTCTCCACCGCCGCGAAGTGGGCGCACGTGAGGGTGGACGAGCCGTGGCCGCACGCGATCGTGGACGAGGCGTACCAGATGCGCTCGGACTCCCTGCTCGCCGTGGCCGGCCTGTTCGAGCGGGCGCTGTTCGTGGGCGACCCGGGCCAGCTGGACCCGTTCGCGATCGTCGGCAGCGAGCAGTGGGCGGGTCTGTCGTACGACCCGTCGGCCTCGGCGGTCACCACCCTGCTGGCCCACAACCCGGACCTCCCCCAGCACCGCCTCCCGGTGTCCTGGCGGCTGCCCGCCTCGGCGGCCCCCCTGGTCTCGGACGCGTTCTACCCGTACACCCCGTTCCGCAGCGGCACCGACCACGGTGACCGCCGCCTGACCTTCGCGGTGCCGTCCGACGGCTCCGGCCCGGACCGGGTGATCGACGAGGCCGCCGTGTCCGGGTGGGGCCTGCTGGAGCTGCCCGCCCGGCACACCCCGCGCACGGATCCGGAGGCGGTGCGCGCGGTGGCGGCGGTCGTCCGGCGCCTCCTGGACCGCGGCGGAGCCGCCGTCTCGGAGCGCTCCACAGAACCGGGCCCGCTCACCGCGGACCGCATCGCCGTCGGCACCGCCCATCGCGACCAGGCGGCCGCGGTCCGGGCGGCCCTGGCCGAGCTCGGCGTCCAGGAGGTGACGGTCGACACGGCGAACCGCCTGCAGGGCCGTGAGTACGACGTCACGGTCGTCCTGCACCCGCTCTCCGGCCGCCCCGACGCCACCGCCTTCCACCTGGAGACCGGCCGCCTGTGTGTCCTGGCCTCCCGCCACCGCCACGCGTGCATCGTGGTCTGCCGAGCCGGCGTGGGCGACCTCCTGGACGACTACCCCTCCACGGAACCGGTCCAGCTGGGCACGCTCGTGAAGTTCCCGGACGGCTGGGAGGCGAACCACGCGGTCCTCGCCCACCTGGCCGAACACCGGGTGGCCTGGAAACCCTGACCGGCACACCGGGCACCAGATCGGCGGACACCCGGCTCAGCGCCGCACCCGACGGACGGAGTCCGGCACGCCGCCGGAGGCGGCCAACGGTTACAGCCCCCGACGGCTGGGAGGCGAACCACGCGGTCCTCGCCCACCCGGCCGAACACCGGGTGGCCTGGAAACCGTGACCCGACCCCGGCAACCCGCCGACGCCGCACAAGCCGCACACCGAGCCCGGAGCCCGGAGCCGCACCACGCCGGGTGACCCGGCAACCACGTCACGGCGGGCCGCTGACACGGATGAGCCGCACACCGAGCCGAGAGCCCGGAGCCCGGCGCCGCACCACGCCGGATGAGCCGCACGCGGAGGGCGGCGCCCGGCGGGCGGTGCCGGATCGGCCGCAGGCCGTGGGTGCCCCTTGCGTATGCGCGGGACAATGGACCGTGGCCCACCTGAAAGGTGGTCCTGCCGACCGTCCGAGGAGGAGACAAGACATGGCGGAGCCCACGCCGCGTCGGAACGAACCGCGGCTACGCCCCGCGCCCCTGCTCTTCGAGCCCGCGGATGCGGCCGGCGATCCCGAGCACTTCTTCGACCTGGAGTCGATCGAGGATCCTCGGGCGCTGCTGGCCCGGGCGACCGAGCTGACCCAGGCGTTCCGCGCGGCCGCCGACCGGGCCGTGGAGTTCCAGGCCATGGCGGCGGCCCAGCTCGCCGACCCGCGCCGGTTCGACCGGCTGACCGCCGCCGACATCGCCGAGCGGGCGGAGTGGACCGAGGACTACGCCAAGAAGATGGTCGAGTTCGGCCGTGACCTGATGCGGGGGAACAGCGAGGGACGCACGACCGCGGACCCGGTGTGACCCCTCGGGGGGCATATGCCAGGTGGGCAAGATACTCCCTCTCTTCCCCCGTGTCCCGGTTTTCCACAACCGAGCAGAGTCGCACGCTCACGGCCGGTAGACGTAGTGGGCATGAGCAGCGCACCGAACGTCACCCGTGCCACCTCCGACGGCGTCACCTGGCTCGCCTCGGCAGGAACGTATCCGCGAAGCACGCTCGCCCTCTGGGAGGAGCGCCCGGACGCTCCGGTCGTCCTGCCCTGCGGCACCGTCTTCGACGTGGTGAGCGCCCCCGCGATCTTCGGGCGCCGGATGCTGGACCGGCTCTGGGACGACGGGCCCGGCTCGGGCCCGGTCGCGATCTTCCGGGGCCGCGTGCTGCTGTTCGCCGCGCCCGGCACGGCCCAGCGGCTGCCCTCGCTGCTGGCCTGGGAGGAGTGGGGCTCGCACCGCACGGACGCGGTGCCGCCGCTGCTGTGCCACGGCCCGGGGGACGCGGTGACCGTCCCGGCGCCGACCGGCGACGACGCCCCCGGCACCGCCCGCTGGCTCGTCGCCCCCGACACCCGGCACCCCTGGCTGCCCGGCCCCGAGGTGGTGCTCTGGGCGGCCGTCCGGGCGGCCCGCGCGGCCGTACGCATATCGATTTTTCCTCCCGCCGATCAGGATGCTAAGGTCTACGACGTCAGCAGGCGCCGCTAGCTCAGTTGGTTAGAGCAGCTGACTCTTAATCAGCGGGTCCGGGGTTCGAGTCCCTGGCGGCGCACGATGACGATGGCGAGCCATCTCCGTAACGCACGGGGTCGGCTCGCCATCTCTGTTTCCGCCTGGTTTCGCCGCGCGGCGCGGGGGGTGTGCCACCCGCACCCCCGCCGGCGCCGGCGCGACGGCCGTCGGGCGGGAGGTCAGCCGCTCAGTCCCGGCGTGATCTTGACGATCCAGCCTCCCGACGCCGTCCGGTCCTCCACCTCCACCTTCACGTTCTCCCGGGGCACGGTGAAGCTCTCGCCCACGCCGAGCGGGGCGTCGGCGAGGGGCGGGTAGACCGAGTCCTCCGAGCAGGCCCCGGTGTGCGGGTGGGTGTCGACGACCTCGACCGGCCCGCCGCCGGACGCCGCGCTGCTGCGCACCCGGTAGACGAGGATGCCCTCCCGGCAGGTCGTGCGGTCGTTGCCGGCGGCGGTGCGCGCCTCGAAGGCGAGGACGCTGTCCGGGCCGGTGCGCACGACGGCCAGCTTCACACCGTCGCCGAGCCCGAAGGCGGGCACGCCGCCGGAGCCCTGCACCGGGATGCCCGGACCGGCCTCCAGCGGCTCCAGGGTGAGGCGGGTCGGACCGGCGCCGCGCACGCACACCACCTGGCGCGGATCCAGCCAGCCCAGCCGCCACTTGTGCCAGGCGAACAGGTCCGGGGAGAGCCCGAACTGGCTGCCCATCAGGTCCCAGTCGCCGACGTAGGTGTCCCAGTCGCCCTTGCCGTCGGCCGGGCGGTGGTAGAGGTCGGGCAGGTCCAGGACGTGGCCGGTCTCATGGGCGAGGACCAGCCGGTCCGGCGGATGCTTCTCGAACACCGTGACCACCCGGCGCACGTCCGTGCCGTCCACGTGCAGGGGCGTGTCCAGGTTGACGACCTTGGTGGCGTCCGAGTCCACGCCGGGCGCGTCCGGGTCGGCGACGAGGTACACGATCTGGTAGCGCGAGAAGTCGACGTCCTTGTCGGCCACCGCGAACGCGTCCCGCAGGTAGGCGGCCCGGTCCTCGGCGCTCCAGTCACGCCGTATGGCGTACGCCGTCGAGGGCCGCGGCATCCGCAGCCAGTGCGTCAGCGGATGCGGGCGCAGCGCGAACCTGCCGTAGGAGGCCTGCTGGTAGAAGCGGCTGGTGCCGGGGAAGTGGTCGGCCGTCAGCTCGGCGGGTGTGGTCTGCGGGGTGGCGTCCGGGAAGGACAGGAACACCATCACCGCGTCCAGCGGCCTGGTCGGGCGGGTGTAGTCGGGGTTCCAGGTGTCGACGCCCTCGGAGTGGTGGGCGTCGGTCCGGTGCAGGGCGCACGGGGCCGTCGAGAAGGGCTCCGCGGCCGACGGGCCGGAGAGGATCGTGGTCGCGGCCAGCGCCGACAGCGTGGTGCACACGGCGGCGGTGCTGCGCAGCATGGGCACGGACATGACCTCCGGATACGGTTCGACGGACCCGAATCCAGATTGATGTGGTTTGATCTGTTCTGCACTATTTGCCTGCACCAGAAGAGTGAGCGCATCCCATCTGCGCTCCGGCGCACACCGGCGCTCGACACCCCCGAAACACTCACGGAACGTCACAACTGGTCGGGGGCCTCAAGAACCCGTCCACCTGCGGGCAGAAACGATCTGTCAGAAACTGTGCTCCGTCCGGGACACTGAAGACCGGCTGGAAGGGCCCGGGGCCAGCCTCTATGATCGGCACACTTTCCGGCACGGACAGCGATCGAGTGCACTGCGGGAGCGAGCGGTGAGCGGAACGTCCGAAGGGCCGACGCCCGCGGCAGACCTCGACCGGTCAGCCGTCACAGACAGTGACCACACCATCTACCACCGTGTCTTCGCGGCCGCCCCGCTCTCCATGGCCGTCGTGGACCGCGAGGGACTCGTCGTCGGCGCCAATCCCGCCTTCGGCGACCTGCTCGGCACCGACGCGGACACGCTCACCGGGCGGGTCGCCGCCGACCTGGTGGACCTCGCCTCGGACGCCCGCACCTGGCACGCCTATCTCGAGGTGCTGCGCGGCCGGCAGGCGAGGCTGCGCTGCACGCGCCGGCTGAAACACCCCGACGGGCACTCGCTGTGGGTGCAGGTCACCGTCGCCCCGCTGGCCGGCGGCGGCCCCGGCGTGCTGCTCTCGGTCACCGACATCAGCGCCCGCCGCGAACTCCAGGCGCGGCTGCGGCACTTGCAGATGCACGACCCGGTGACCCGGCTGCCCAACCGCACCCTGTTCTTCGAGCGGCTGACGGCCGCGCTGGAGGCGGAGTCGTACGAGGAGAGCGGCACCGGCCGCATCGGGCTGTGCTACCTGGACCTCGACGGCTTCAAGGCCGTGAACGACACCCTCGGCCACCGCGTCGGCGACCGGCTCCTCGCGGCCGTCGCCGAACGCCTGACCCGGGTCGCCGACGAGGCCGGGTTCGCCCGCGCCGTCACGCCCCTGGTGGCCCGGCTGGGCGGCGACGAGTTCGCCCTGCTCGTGGAGGACTCCACCGGCACCGAGCAGCTCGCCGACCTCGCCGAGTCCGCGCTCAAGGCGCTGGAGGAGCCCTTCGATCTGGCCGGGCAGCGGCTGTCGCTGACGGCGTCCATCGGCGTCGTGGAGCGCCATGCGCCGGGCACGACCGCGACCGGTCTGATGCAGGCCGCCGATACGACGCTGTACTGGGCGAAGGCCGACGGCAAGGCCCGCTGGACCCTGTTCGACCCCGAGCGCAACGCGCACCGCATGACCCGTCAGGCCCTGTCCTCCACCCTGCGCCCCGCCATCGAGCGCGGCGAATTCACCCTCGAGTACCAGCCGTTGGTCGGCATGGAGAACGGAAAGCTGTCCGGGGTGGAGGCGTTGGTCCGCTGGAATCACCCTCAGTTCGGCACGCTGACGCCGAATCGGTTCATCGGACTGGCCGAGGAGGACGGCTCGATCGTCCAGCTGGGCCGCTGGGCCCTGGCCACCGCCTGCCGGCAGGCCCGCCGCTGGCAGTTGGACCACCCCGGCGAACCGCCGATCTTCGTGAGCGTGAACGTGGCCGTGCGCCAGGTCTGGGACTCCGACCTGGTGGCCGACGTGGCGAAGACCCTGTCCGAGACCGGACTGGCCCCGCATCTGCTGCAGCTGGAGCTGACCGAGTCCGCGGTGATGGGCTCGGCCGGCCGGCCGCTGCAGGCCCTGCAGGCCCTCAGCGACATGGGGGTGCGCATCGCCATCGACGACTTCGGCACCGGCTACTCCAACCTCGCCTACCTGAGTCGGCTACCGGTCTCGGTGCTGAAGCTGGACGGCTCCTTCGTGCGCGGCTTCCAGTACGAGGGGGCGGCCAAGGGCGTGCCGCCCAACCCCGCCGACGAGGTCATCGTCGAGGCGATGATCCAGCTGGCCCACCGCCTGGGCCTGACGGTCACCGCCGAGTGCGTGGAGACCTCCGCCCAGGCCAGCCGGCTGCGCCGGATCGGGTGCGACACCGGGCAGGGCTGGCTGTACTCCCGTCCGGTGCCGCCGGATCGCATCTCCGAGCTGCTGGGCGCCCAGGCCGACGTGGTGGCCAAGCAGTAGGCGCTACGCGGTGGGCAACCCGTAGGCGTCGGCGATCAGTTCGTAGGAGCGCAGGCGCAGCTCGCCGCGGTGGGCGTGCGTGGTGATCATCAACTCGTCGGCGCCGGTGCGCTTGTGCAGGTCGTCCAGTCCGGAGCGGACCTCGTCGGCGGTGCCGTGCACGACGTTGGCCGTCCAGGAGGTGATGAACTCCTCCTCCGCCGGGCCGAGTTCCTGCTGCTCGACCTCCTCCGGGTCGGGGAAGAGGCCGGGCCGGCCGGTGCGCAGCCGGAGCATGTTGACGCCCATCGCCCGGGTCTGCCGGCGGGCCTCCCGCTCCTCGTCGGCGGCGAGGGCGGAGACGCCGATGAGGGCGTACGGCTCGGCCAGCACCGCGGAGGGGCGGAAGGTCTGCCGGTACAGGTCGAGGGCCGGGATGGTGTTCTGCGCGGAGAAGTGGTGCGCGAAGGCGAACGGCAGGCCGAGCAGCCCGGCCAGGCGGGCGCTGAAGCCGGAGGAGCCGAGCAGCCAGACCGGCGGGCGGTGCGGCGACTGGACACCGCCGGGTGCGGTGCCCTGCACCGGGCCCGGGATCGCGTGGATGCGGCGGTAGGGGTGCCCGTCGGGGAAGTCGTCGTCGAGGAAGCGGGTGAGCTCCGCGAGCTGCTGCGGGAAGTCGTCGGCGCCCTCGTTGAGCGTGTCGGTGCGGCGCAGGGCCGCGGCCGTGGCGCCGTCGGTGCCCGGGGCCCGGCCGAGGCCGAGGTCGATGCGCCCCGGCGCCAGGGCCTCCAGCGTGCCGAACTGCTCGGCGATCACGAGCGGGGCGTGGTTGGGCAGCATGACGCCGCCCGAGCCGAGCCGGATGCGGTCGGTGTGGGCGGCGAGGTGCGCGAGGATCACGGCGGGCGAGGAGGAGGCGACGCCGGGCATCGAGTGGTGCTCGGCGACCCAGTACCGGTGGAATCCGCGGGACTCCGTCAGCCGGGACAGCTCGACGCTGGTGCGCAGGGCGTCGGTGGCGGTCCGGCCCGCGCCGACGGTCACCAGGTCCAGTACGGAGAGGGGGACCGGGGCGGTCCCGTGCGTCGTGCCCCGGATCTCGTCTGCCTCGTCTGCCGACACGGTGCGGGCCTCCTGTGTGTGCGTCGCGGTGCTTCCCAGGCCTAACAGGAGGCTGTCTCCGCTTATTCCCGCGCTCAGGCCTGCACGATCGGCTCCCGCGTGAACAGCGACCCCAACGCGGGCGCGTTCACCCGGCGGTCCGCCAGCCTGAGCCCCTCCCACACCGTCACCTGGTTCGCCGTGAGCACGGGCTTGGACAGGGACTTCTCCAGCAGCGGCACATGCGCGACCGTGTGCAGGGCCGTGTCGGGGAGCAGGACCGCCTCCGCGTCCTGGACGTCGGCCGCCCGGGCCAGGGTGAGCACGTCCTCCTCCCCCCAGGTGCCGACCTCCGCGGCCGTGACGACCCCGGACGAGCGCATGCCGGTCACCTCCAGGCCGCCGGCCCGCAGGAACTCGGCGAACAGCGCGGCCACGTCCTCGGGGTAGGTCGCGCCGACGGCGACCCGCCGTACCCCGATCTCGCGGGCCGCGTTCACGAAGGCGAACGACGTCGAGGAGGCGGGCATCCCGGCCAGCCGGGCCAGCGTGCGCACCTGCTCCTTGGCGCCCTCCCAGCCGTGGACGAAGCCGCCGCTGGTGCACGCCCACACCACCGTCTCGGCGCCGGCCAGCCGCAGCCGCTCCATGCCCTCGGCGAGCCGCTCGGGCGAGCCCATCTCACGCAGCGCGTCCACCCGGTGCGCGTCCACGCCGATGTCGGTGTGGACCAGGTCCACCCGGATGTCGCTGCCCAGGAGCTGCTCGATGCGTGGATAGTCGTCCTCGGCGGAGTGGCCCGGGTAGAGGAATCCGAGTGCGGTCATGTCCAGCCTTCCTGCGTCTCTTCGGGAAGTACGGGCCGTTCGCGCGCGGCCGGGTCGAGCAGCGCCTGGTAGGGCCCCACGGCCCGGGTACCCAGCCGGCGCAGCGCCGCCCACATCGTGACCTGGTTGGCCGAGAGCACGGGCATGCGCAGCTCCGCCTCCAGCTGCGGGATCGCGTCGTAGGTCGGAAGGTTGGTGCAGGAGATGAAGAGCGCGTCGGCCGCGCCGGGCCGGGTGGCCCGGCGGGCCATGGCGACCACGTCCCGGTAGGGCACCTGCCAGATGTGCCGGGTCAGCCCCATGAAGGCGCAGCCGGTGACCCGTACGCCGCCCTCGGCGACGTACTCCTCCAGCGCCCGGGTGACGGACACCGTGTACGGCGTGACCAGGGCGACCCGGCGGACCCGCAGCTCGGTCAGGGCCTCCAGCAGCGCGCCGGACGTGGTCACCGCGGGCAGGGCGCCGGCCCGGCTCATCGCCGCGCACATCGCCCGCTCCCCGGCGATGCCGCCGACGAAGCTGCCGGAGGCGCAGGCGTAGGCGACGACCTCGGGGACGACGGCGGTCAGCGCGCGCACCGCAGCACCGAGCGTCCGGTGCTCGCTGACCAGCCGGGCCAGGTCCAGGCCGACCTCGACCGGCACGAACGGGGTCCGCGTCAGGTGCAGCGAAACCTCGTCGGGCACCCAGCGCCACAGCTCGCGGTCGAGGGCGAAGTCGAAGGGGGCCACCACGCCGATCCCGCGCTGGGGGCGGGGGCCGCCGAGAAAGGAGACGTCCATGGCTGGCACCGGCCTCACGCTGGGAGACGAGTGGACAACGGACCGCGAGTGCGCCCGTGTTGACGACGGTAGGTTGGGGTGCGAGCGTGGTCAATCCGCGCATGTCAGACGCCGGGAGCCGCCCCGTATGACGACCCTGCCCACGCTCCTCGTCCTGGACGCCGAGCCGCCGCCCCGGCTGGGCCGGCTCACCGGGCGCGCCCGGATCGTGCACACGGACGCGGCACACCTGGCCGAGCATCTGCCCGGCGCGGACGTGCTGCTGGTGTGGGACTTCACCTCGCACGCGGTGCGCGAGGCGTGGCCGGGCGAGGGGCCGCGCCCGCGCTGGGTGCACACGGTGAGCGCGGGCGTGGACCATCTGATGTGCCCGGAGCTGGCCGCGTCCGACACGGTGGTCACCAACGCGCGCGGCGTCTTCGACCAGCCGATCGCCGAGTACGTGGCCGCCCTGGTGCTGGCCGCCGCCAAGGATCTGCCGCGCACGCTGGAGTACCAGCGGGAGCGGACCTGGCGGCACCGGGAGAGCCGGCGGGTGGCGGGCACGCGCGCGTGCGTGGTCGGCACGGGCCCCATCGGCCGGGCGATCGCCCGCACCCTGAAGGCCCTGGGCGTGACGACGGCGCTGGTCGGGCGGGTGCCGCGGACCGGCATCCACGGCCCGGCCGACCTGGACCGGCTGATCTCCCGCGCGGACTGGGTGATCGCGGCGGCGCCGCTGACCGAGCAGACGTACCGCATGTTCGACGCGCACCGGTTCGGCGTGATGCAGCCCTCGGCGTTCTTCGTCAACGTCGGGCGCGGGCAGCTCGTCGACGAGGACGCCCTCGCCCGGGCCCTGACCAGGCGCTGGATAGCGGGCGCCGCGCTGGACGTGTTCGCCGCCGAGCCCCTTCCCCGGGACAGCCCGCTGTGGGACCTGCCGGGACTGATCGTCTCCCCGCACATGAGCGGGGACACGGCCGGCTGGCGGGACGAACTCGGGACGCAGTTCGTGGAGTTGTACGAGCGCTGGGCGGCGGGCAGACCACTGGTGAACGTGGTCGACAAGAAGCGCGGCTACGTGCCCGGTCACTGACCTCCTGGGAGGGTGCATGCAGCTCACCGACCTGACCGCCGTCCGGCTCCTGGCCGGTTACCGCAAGGGCGAGTTCAGCCCCGTCGAGGTGACCGAGGAGGCCCTGGAGCGGGCGCGGCGCGGTCAACCGGAGGTGAACGCGTTCGTGCGGCTCACCGAGGCGGACGCGCTCGCGCGGGCGCGGGAGTCGGCGCAGCGCTGGCGGCGCGGTGAACCGGCCGGGCTGGTCGACGGGGTGCCGGTGACCGTCAAGGACCTCCTGCTGCTGCGCGGCCATCCCACCCTGCGCGGCTCGAAGACCGTCTCCGAGCAGGGCCGCTGGGACGAGGACGCGCCGTCGGTGGCCCGGCTGCGGGAGCACGGCGCGGTGTTCCTCGGCAAGACGACGACTCCCGAGTTCGGCTGGAAGGGCGTCACCGACTCCCCGCTGACCGGCGTCACCCGCAACCCGCACGACCTCTCGCGCACCGCCGGCGGCTCCAGCGGCGGCAGCGCCGCGGCCGTGGCGCTGGGTGCGGGCCCGCTGTCGCTGGGCACCGACGGCGGCGGCAGCATCCGCATCCCGGCCGCGTTCTGCGGGATCTTCGGGCTGAAGCCGACGTACGGCAGGGTGCCGCTGTATCCGGCGAGCGCCTTCGGCACCCTCTCACACGTCGGCCCGATGACCCGGGACGCGGCCGACGCGGCCCTGCTGATGGACGTCATCGCCGCGCCCGACCCGCGCGACTGGTCGGCGCTGCCCCCCGCGCCGGGTTCCTTCACGGAGGCGCTCGCGGGGGGTGTGCGGGGGCTGCGGGTGGCGTACTCGCCGTCGCTGGGCGGGCAGGTGGCGGTCCAGCCGGCCGTGGCGGCGGCCGTGCGGCGGGCGGTCGCCGCGCTCGCGGACCTCGGCGCGTACGTGGAGGAGACCGACCCCGACTTCTGCGAGCCGGTCGAGGCGTTCCACGTGTTGTGGTTCAGCGGCGCCGCCCGGCTCACCGAGCGGTTCTCCCCGGGCCGGCGGCAGCTGCTGGACCCCGGGCTGCGCGAGATCTGCGCCCAGGGCGCCCGCTACCGCGCGCTGGACTACCTGGCCGCGGTGGACGTCCGCATGGACCTCGGCCGGCGCATGGGCCGCTTCCACGAGCGGTACGACCTGCTGGTCACCCCGACCCTGCCGCTGACGGCGTTCGAGGCGGGGCTGGAGGTGCCGAAGCACTCCCCGTTCCGTCGCTGGACCGGGTGGACGCCGTTCACCTACCCGTTCAACCTGACCCAGCAGCCGGCCGCGACCGTCCCGGTGGGCACGGACGGGGAGGGGCTGCCGGCCGGGCTGCAGATCGTCGCCGCCCGGCACCGGGACGACCTCGTGCTGCGGGCGGCGCACGCGCTGTACGAGGCCCAGGTGGCGGCGGTGCCGCCGGTCCGCCTGCCGTCGTAAATGCGTGGTGGGCGGGCGGCCGGTTGCGTACCGTCCCTCCCGTGCCCGAGCTGCAGCTGCTCCGTCCCGACCACGCCCCGGCGGTCCTCGCCTTCGAGCGGGAGAACCGGGCCTACTTCGCCGCGTCCATCTCCGACCGGGGCGACGAGTACTTCGCCCGGTTCGCCGAGCGGCACCAGGCCCTGCTCGACGAGCAGGAGGCCGGGATCTGCCGCTTCCATGTGGTGGTCGGCGCCTCGGGCGAGGTGCTGGGGCGGATCAACCTGATGGACCTCGCGGACGGCGGCGCCGACCTCGGGTACCGGGTCGCGCAGCGGGCCGCGGGCCGGGGGCTGGCCACCTGGGCCGTGCGGGAGGTGTGCACCCTGGCCGCCGAACGGTACGGGCTGACCTTCCTGCGGGCCGCCGCCGCCCTCGACAACGCGGCCTCGCGCGCCGTGCTGGCCCGCACCGGGTTCACCGTGACCGGCGAGACGCACCTGTCCGGACGCCCCGCGCTGACGTACCGGCGCGCCCTCGGCCCGCCCGGGGCCATCACGCCCGCCGGAAGCTGAGCGTCTCCCCCGCCGCGCCCGTCCGCCACAGGTCCTGGCAGGCCCCGGCCATCTCGTCCAGCCCCTCCACCACCTGCCCCCACACGATCCCGGGCACCCATCCCACGTCGCCGTTGAGCAGCAGGTTGTTGCGCTCGTAGAAGAGGGCCAGGTCGACGACGGCGGCGCCGGGGCGGACCTCGCGGTCGTAGCCGTAGGCCCCCGTGCCCAACTCGGTGCCGGCGAAGGAGAAGTAACAGAGGTCGCCGGGGATCGGAGTGACCGTCGGGTTCTCCCGTGGGGGTTCCGTGGAGGCGAACGGCGGGAAGAGGGCGTAGATCTCGTTGCGCGCGTATTTCGCGTGATAGACGTCACCCGCGAGCGGGAGCGCGTCCCATACCGCCGCGCAGGTCAACGGCGCGCGGTCGGCCAGCAGTCGTGCCGTGCAGTGCACGCCCCGCTTCTCGAGCGAGACGGTGACGAATCGATCGGCCATGAAATCCAGGGTGCATACCCCGGATGCGGTTGGGTAGCCGCGCCGCCATGGCTCCACCACTTGGGAACGACGTACACACATTCCGGCCGGACCGCAGACGCAGCCGCCGCTCGGTGCTCGCCGGCCTCGCGGCTTTCGGCGCGCTGGGGGCGGCGGGCTGCACACGGGTGGCGGCGGCGTCGGGCGTGCCCGGCGGCGACCTGCTCGACCGGCTGCGCGCGCAGGGTGTCGTGCGGCTCGGGATCGCCGGTGAGATCCCCTTCGGGTACATCGACAAGGACGGCCACCTCACCGGGGAGGCGCCCGAGCTGGCGAAGGTGATCTTCAAGCGGCTCGGGGTGGACCGGGTGCAGCCGGTGCCGACGGAGTTCGGCTCGCTCATCCCCGGCCTGAACTCGCAGCAGTTCGACGTCGTCGCGGCCGGGATGTACGTCAATCCGGAGCGCTGCCAGCAGGTGATCTTCGCCGATCCGGACTACCAGATGCTGGATTCGTTCATCGTCCGCAAGGGGAACCCGAAGGGGCTGCACTCCTACCGGGACGTCGTCGAGAAGAAGGCCAGGTTCGCCACCGGCACCGGTTACGCCGAGATCCAGTACGCCGTGGAGGCCGGGTACAAGGAGGGCGACATCCTGATCGTCCCGGACCAGGTCGCCGGGCTGAACGCCGTCGAGGCCGGGCGCGTCGACGTGTTCGCGGGTACGGCGCTCACCACCCGCGAGGTGGTGAAGAAGTCGGCCAAGGCGGAGGCCACCAAGCCGTTCGCACCGCTGGTCAAGGGCAAACCGCACGTCGACGGCGGCGCGTTCGCGTTCCGGCCGACCGAGACGAAGCTGCGGGACGCCTTCAACGCCGAGCTGCGCAAGCTGAAGAGGAGCGGCGAACTCTTCCGGATTCTGCGGCCGTTCGGCTTCGGCGAGGCCGAGATGACCGACCTCACCGCGAAGGAGCTGTGCGGCGGATGACCTCGGGACTGTGGGAACTGGTACTGAAGGGCGTCTGGACCACCGTCCAGCTGCTGGTGTTCAGCGCGCTGCTGGCCACCGCGGTGTCCTTCGCCGTCGGCATGGCGCGCACCCACCGGCTGTGGATCGTGCGCTTCGTGGCCGGCTTCTACACCGAGGTGTTCCGCGGCACCTCGGCGCTGGTGATGATCTTCTGGGTGTTCTTCGTGCTGCCGGTCGCCTTCGGCTGGCAGCTGGTGCCGATGTGGGCGGGCACGCTGGCGCTCGGCCTGACGTACGGCGCGTACGGCTCGGAGATCGTGCGCGGGGCGCTGAACGCGGTCGACCCGGCGCAGCGCGAGGGCGGGATCGCGCTCGGCTTCACCCCGGCGCAGCGGATGCGGCTGATCCTGCTGCCGCAGGCGGTGCCGGAGATGATCCCCTCCTTCTCCAACCTGCTGGTCGAGCTGCTCAAGGGCACCGCGCTGGTGTCGGTCATGGGCATGGGCGATCTGACGTTCAGCGCCAATCTGGTGCGGCTCGCGCTGCAGCAGAGCGCGGAGATCTACACGTACGTGCTGCTGATCTACTTCGTCATCGCCTTCGTGCTCACCCGGCTGATGAGGGGCCTGGAGAAGCGGCTCAAGGCGCAGGTCGGCAGGGACGCCGGCCCGCGGCGGGCGGCGCCCGAGACGAAGCCGGCGCAGAGCGCCGAAGTGGGGGGTGGCATCGCATGAAGTGGGACTGGAACGCCGTCGGTGACTTCATGCCGGACTTCTGGCACGGGCTGCTGGTCACCCTGCAGGCCCTGGCCCTGGGGTCGCTGCTGTCCTTCACGCTCGGGCTGGTCTGGACGCTGCTGATGCGCGCGCCGAGCCGCTGGGTGCGCTGGCCGCTCGGGGTGGTCACGGAGTTCGTGCGCAACACCCCGCTGCTGGTGCAGCTGTTCTTCCTCTTCTACGTGCTGCCCGAGTGGGGCCTGACCTTCTCGGCGCTGGCCACCGGCGTCTTCGCGATCGGCCTGCACTACTCGACCTACACGATGCAGGTCTACCGGGCCGGCATCGAGGCGGTGCCCGCCGGCCAGTGGGAGGCGGCGACCGCGCTGAACCTGCCCCGGCGGCGTACCTGGACGGCGGTGATCCTGCCGCAGGCGATCCGCCGGGTGGTGCCCGCCCTCGGCAACTACGTGATCTCCATGCTCAAGGACACGCCGATGCTGATGGTGATCACCGTGCTGGAGATGCTCGGCCGGGCCCGGCTCTTCTCCCAGCAGCACTTCCAGTTCACCGAGCCCCTGACCGTGATCGGGGTGGCCTTCATCGTCATCTCCTACCTGGCCTCCCTTCTCCTGCGAGCCCTGGAGCGACGCCTTGTCCGTTGAGACCCGTACCGAGCCCTCCGCCACCGAGGCCCAGCCGGCCGACCTGATCCGCCTGGAGGGGGTCACCAAGCGGTTCGGCACGAACACCGTGCTCGACCACCTGGACTTCGCCGTCCGGCCCGGCAAGCACGTGACGCTCATCGGCCCCTCCGGCTCCGGCAAGACCACGATCCTCAGACTGCTGATGACCCTCGCCCGGCCGGACGAGGGCAGGATCACCGTCGACGGGGAAGCACTGTTCCCCGCGCCGGAGACGCAGATCCGGGAGGTCCGCAAGAAGATCGGGATGGTGTTCCAGCAGTTCAACCTGTTCCCGAACATGTCGGTGCTGCGCAACATCACCGAGGCGCCGGTGCAGGTGCTCGGCCTGTCCAAGGACGAGGCCGAGGCGCGCGCCCGGGAGCTGCTGGACATGGTGGGCCTCGCCGACAAGTGCGACGCGCGCCCGACGCAGCTGTCCGGCGGCCAGCAGCAGCGGGTGGCGATCGCGCGGGCCCTGGCGATGCGCCCGCGGGTGCTGCTGCTGGACGAGGTGACCTCCGCGCTCGACCCGGAGCTGGTCGCGGGCGTGCTCGACCTCCTGCGGGAGATCGCGCGCACCACCGACATCACGATGCTGTGCGTGACCCACGAGATGGGGTTCGCCCGGGACATCTCCGACCAGGTCCTGATGTTCGACTCGGGCCGGGTCATCGAGGCCGGCCCACCGGAGCAGATCTTCGGCGAACCGGAGCAGGAACGCACGCGGGAATTCCTCAGCGCGGTCCTGTGACCGCGCAGCGCGACACGGGAACGGTCAAGGTCCGGCGGCTGGGTCATGACTTTGGCATATGCCAGCGGTTCTCGCCGCAGTTGGGAGCCAGAGGGCGTGGACCGCAATCTTGTCAACGCCCTCTCCCCAACCGGCCTTTGCCCGTTATCGTGGAACCGCTCCACCGACCGGACATACGGCCCAGTAAGCGAGCGCAGGGGGACCCACCGTGGCGCTGATGCACGAGCCGACCGCCCCGTACCACTCCGCCCAGGACGCGCTGCGCGTGCTGGAGACCGTGGCGCGCCACTCCCTCGGCGTCACCGACACCGAACTGGCCCGGCACACCGGCCTCGGCCCCGAGCGGCTCACCGCCCTGCTGCGCATGCTGCGCCGGGAGGGCTACGTCGAGCAGATCACCGACGGGGCGTACGTCACCGGCGACACCCTGCGCCGCCTCACCTCGGCCCACGACCGCGAGCGCGCCCTGCGCGAGAAGCTCCAGCACACCCTGGACCGGCTGCGCGACTCGGTCGGTGCCGCCGTGTACATCAGCCGGTACGTCGACGGCGAGGTGAAGGTCACCCAGTACGCCGCCGGGCCGACCACCCCGGCGGTCAACGAGTGGGTCGACTTCCGCTACTCCGCCCACGCGACCGCGGTCGGCAAGAGCCTGCTGACCCAGCTGGACCACAACGCCCGCCGCGACCACCTCTCCCGGCACAAGATGGCCCGCCTCACCTCGCGCACCATCACCAGCGACAAGCTGCTGCTCTCCCGCCTGGAGTCGCAGCCGCCGACGGTGCCGGTGCTCGACCTGCAGGAGTACGCGGTGGGCACGGTGTGCGCGGCCGTCCCGATCACCGCCGGCTCGTCGGTGGGCTGCCTGGCGCTCTCGCTCCCGGTGGAGCACGCGCACCGGCTGAAGCAGGCCGCGGAGACCCTCAACCGCGGGGCGGCGCCGGTCCTGCTCTCGCTCACCCTGTAGGTGGTCACGAGCACCCCTGGGGACCAGGTAGTATTTTCTTCGTCGCCGGCCGCGGGTAGCGGATGGCGGGAGTCATGCGCCGCTAGCTCAGTTGGTTAGAGCAGCTGACTCTTAATCAGCGGGTCCGGGGTTCGAGTCCCTGGCGGCGCACATGATCGAAGGGCCCCTCGCGAGAGCGAGGGGCCCTTCGGCGTCTTGCGCCGTCAGGGGCCGTCGGTGCGCCCGGCACGGCACAGGTGCGGGGCTACGGCAGGACGTCGTCCGCGATCGAGAACATCGCGTGGACGCCGATCATGAAGGCGACGCAGCCGGCGGCGAAGACGCCGAAGAACGCCAGCAGGCAGCCCGTGCCCGCGGCGAGCTTCCCCTGCGCCGGGGGCCTGGCCGTGGCCTTCTCCGGGCGGTCGGCCGGGTAGCGCACGGTGACGATGTCGCCCGGGACGACCGTCGCGGATCCGCCCCGCTCCTCGAACCGGACGGCGCGGCCCTCGCGGGTGGTGAACTCGTAGACGTGGTGCAGCGTCGTGCTCACCATGGCGTCCCCGCCGCCGCTGGTCGTGGTGTAGGCGTTCAGACAGCGCGCCTCGGCCGTGAGCCCGCTCTGCCAGGCCCTGCTGATCTCCCGGGAACGCCGCAGCACCCCGAAGGCGGCGAACAGCACGAGCACGAGCATGATCGTGGGCACGATGTAGAAGAGCGCTTCCATGGGGTCCCCCGGTGGTCGGTACGCCGCCGCTGCGGATCGGCGTGGCGGGAACCTACCCCCACCGGGGACCGGATTCGCTCAAGCCCGGCTCAGAACCTGACGTCCGAGCAGGCGTAGAACGCGTTGCCCGTGTCCGCGATCGTCCACACCGCGAGGATGACGTGGTGACCGCTCAGGCCGGCCGGCAGGGTGCCGCTGTGGGTGAGCGTCTGCGGCGGGCGCCGGCCGTCGTAGGGCACCGTCAGGAACGGGGTGAGGTCGAGGTCCGAGCGGGACAGCGGATGGTTCTGGTTCCAGCCCTGCCTGGTGACGTAGTACCTGAAGTCCGTCGTGGCGTGCATGGCGGTGAACTGCCAGCGGAAGGTGTACGTCTGGCCGCCCGTCACCCGGGTCGTGGGCCACGCCGCGCCGGACGGGGTGGTCGGCGAGCTGAGCTGGGCGAACCGGCTCAGGCCGCCGTTGCAGATCTGGCCGTCGGCGGGCCCGGCCGCCGGGAAGCCCTTGGGGCCCTCGACACTCTGCGGCTCGTACTGGATCTCGCCGCAGCCCGTCACCGTGCCGTTGGCACAGAGCTTCTGCCTGCTGATGGGGAGGTCGGTGTAGCCGTGCCCGCTGGCGCCGCCGGTGGAGAGCACGAAGGCTCCGGCGGTCACGACGCCCAGCACGACTGCGGACAACTTGGTCTTGGTGCACATGCTGCCGCTCCTGGAGAACGTGGGGAGTTCAGTGAGCCGTGCAGAAGATAGGTCCAGACCAAGTCTCAGATTATGGCCGCATCCTGGGCATGTCCATACCAATAACGGAGGCCGGCCCGGCCCGGCTACACCGGCTCCCCGCGCCCCGAGCAGAACGCCACGGTCAGGTCCCGCACCAGCACCTTGCGCTCGTAGTCGTCGAGTTCGACCAGGCCGCGCACAGTCAGCCGGGTCACCGTGTCCTCCACCGAGTCCACTACCGAGCTGAGCAGGCTGGCCCGCTGCCGGGCGTCCAGTGCGGCGATCCGGCGCCGCTGCATCGCGGGCGCGACCTCGGGGGCGTACTCGACCCGCAGCGGCTGCACCGAGAACACCTCCAGGCCGACCGGCGCGGCGTCCACGGCCACCAGCCGGGTCAGCGCGTCCGCGGCCACCGCCGGTCCGCCGCCCGTCCCGCCCACCGGCTCCACGGGCACCCGGGCCAGCGCCGCCTCCACGCACTCGCGCAGATAGGTCTCGTGGTCCTCCAGGCCGAGCACCGCCCGCGCGGTGTCCCGCACCCGCCAGACCACCAGCACCACCACCCGCAGCGCCAGCCCGTTGGGGTCCGCCGCGGGCATCGCCCCGCTGCGCCAGTGCCGCAGCCGCACATCCACCCGGCGCCGCCGCCCCAGCGGGTTCACCCACAGCAGCCCGGTGCGCCGGACCGTGCCCCGGTAGC
>NZ_JBLEBI010000209.1:0-11075 GCF_047340315.1 Streptomyces sp. AF1A | reverse complement strand
GCGTGGCCCTTCGCCGGCCGCAGCACGACCCGGTTGCCCCGCTGGACCGCCGGACCGCCCTCCACCACCCGCTCGCGCAGATGGACCAGCACCTCGGGGATGTCGATGGCGACCGGGCACACCTCGTAGCAGGCCCCGCACAGGCTCGACGCGTACGGCAGCGAGGCGTCGATCTCGCTGCCCGTGCCGCGCAGTTGCGGGCTGAGGATGGCGCCGATGGGCCCCGGGTAGACCGAGCCGTAGGCGTGGCCGCCGGCCCGCTCGTAGACGGGGCAGACGTTGAGGCAGGCCGAGCAGCGGATGCAGCGCAGGGCCTGCCGGCCGACCTGGTCGGCGAGCGTGTCGGTGCGCCCGTTGTCGAGCAGCACCAGATGGAAGGCGCGCGGACCGTCCCCGTCCGAGGTGCCGGTCCACATGCTGGTGTACGGGTTCATGCGCTCGGCGGTGGAGGAGCGGGGGAGCGTCTGCAGGAAGACCTCCAGATCGCGCCAGGTGGGCACGGTCTTCTCGATGCCGACCACCGAGATCAGGGTCTCCGGGAGGGTCAGGCACATCCGCCCGTTGCCCTCGGACTCCACGACCACCAGGGTCCCGGTCTCGGCGACCATGAAGTTGGCGCCGGAGATGCCGACCTTGGCCCGCAGGAACTTCTCCCGCAGGTGCAGCCGGGCCGCCTCGGCGAGCTCCGCGGGCGTGTCGGTCAGGCCCTCGGGGGCCGGGCGGCCCCACGCGGCCATCTCGCGCGCGAAGATGTCCCGGATCTCGCCCCGGTTGCGGTGGATGGCGGGCACGAGGATGTGCGAGGGCCGGTCCCTGCCCAACTGCACGATCAGCTCGGCGAGATCGGTCTCGTAGGCGCGGATGCCCTCGGCCTCGAGCGCCTCGTTGAGGCCGATCTCCTGCGTGGCCATCGACTTGACCTTGACGACCTCCGACTCGCCGGTCTCCTTCACCAGCCGGGCCACGATCCGGTTGGCCTCTGCGGCGTCGGCGGCCCAGTGGACGGTGCCGCCCGCGGCCGTGACGGACTCCTCCAACTGGACCAGGTACCGGTCGAGATGGCGCAGCGTGTGGTCCTTGATCCGGCGGCCCGCCTCGCGCAGCTCGGCCCAGTCGGACAGCTCGGCCACCGCCCTGGCCCGCTTGGCCCGGATGGTGTGCGTGGCGTACCGCAGATTGGCGCGCAGCGTCGGGTTGCCGACCGCGTCGCGCGCCGCCTTGGGAAAGGCGGGCATGCCGACGAACGTTCCGCTCATGCCGCCGTCTCCTCCTCCGTGCTCGCCAGGATCTCCGCGATGTGCACGGGGCGCATGCCCACCCCGAGGCGGGTCATGGTGCCGCCGATGTGCATCAGGCAGGAGTTGTCGGCGGCGCACAGCACCTCGGCGCCGGTCGCCTCGGCGCTTCGCACCTTGTCCGCGCCCATCGCCGCCGACACGTCGGCGTTCTTCACCGCGAAGGTCCCGCCGAACCCGCAGCACTCCTGAGCGCCCGGCAGCTCCACCAGCTCCAGCCCCTTGACGGCCTGCAGCAGCCGGCGCGGCCGGTCGCCGAGGCCCAGCCCGCGCAGCCCGTGGCAGGACGGATGGTAGGTGACCGTGTGCGGGTAGTAGGCGCCCACGTCCGTCACCCCCAGCACGTCCACCAGGAACTCCGTCAGCTCGTACGTCTTCGGGGCCACCGGCGCCAGCGCCCGGGCGAGCCCGTCGCCCCGCCCCTCGGCGCGGGCCCGCTCGCCCATCCGGGGGTACAGCTCGCGCACCATCGCCCCGCAGGACCCCGAGGGCGTCACGATCGCCTCGTACTCCCCGAAGACTTCGCAGAAGTGCCGGGCCAGCGGCTCGGCCTCGTGCCGGTAGCCGGTGTTGTAGTGGGCCTGCCCGCAACACGTCTGCGCCATCGGGAAGTCGACCTCGACGCCCAGTCTGGTCAGCAGGTTCACCACGGCGCGGCCGGTGTCCGGATAGAGCGTGTCGTTGACGCAGGTCAGGAACAGGGCGACACGCATCGCGGCTCCTTCGGAGGGTGTCGTCGGACCAGTTGCAGCGTAGTCGGCGCCCGCCGCCGCGGGGAGAGCACCGGTCACCGACCGGCGAGCCGCGCCTCGGCCTCCCGCCGGCGCGCGGTGCCGCCGCGCGGCGTGTATGAGGCCGCTCACGGAGGTCTTCCACCCGCCGTGAGCGCCGCCGCGGCCGGCCCGCGCTCGATCGGCATCGCCCCGCCGGCGTGACGGTAACGTGAAGGCCGTCCCGCCGCCCCCCGTTTCCTGGAGGTCCGACAACCGATGGCCCGGTCGGTGGGTGTCAAGGACGTCGCCCGCGCCGCCGGCGTGTCGGTCGGCACGGTGTCCAACGTCATCAACCGCCCGGACACCGTCGCGCGCGAGACCCGGGCGCGGGTGCTGTCCGCCATCGACCGGCTCGGCTATGTCCGCAGCGAGTCCGCCCGCCAGCTGCGGGCGGGCCGGAGCCGGATCATGGGCCTGCTCGTCCTCGACATGGGCAACCCCTTCTTCGTGGACGTGGCGCGCGGCGCCGAGCGGGCGGCCCGGGACGCGGGGCTCGGCGTGATGGTCTGCAACAGTGCGCAGAACGCCGGTGAGGAGGCCGAGTACCTGGTGCTGTTCGCCGAGCAGCGGGTGCGGGGCGTGCTGCTCACCCCGGCGGACGCCACCGGCCGCAACATCGAGGCCTTCCGCCGGCACGGCATCCCGTTCGTGCTGGTGGACCGGGTCGCCGAGGGCGCCACCGAGTGCTCGGTCGGCGTCGACGACGTGACGGGCGGCGCGCTCGCCGTGCGGCACCTGGTGGACGCGGGCCACCGCTCCCTGGCCTACGTCAGCGGCCCGCCCGGACTGAACCAGGTCCGCGACCGCCGCACCGGCGCCCTGAACGCGCTCGCCGAGGCGGGCCTCGGCCCGGACGCCCTGCGCGAACTGCCCACCGAACGCCTCGACGTGGCCGCAGGCCGGGACGCGGGCGCCCGGCTGCTCGGCCTCGCCGACCGCCCCACCGCCGTCTTCTGCGCCAACGACCTGCTCGCCCTCGGCGTCCTGCAGGCCCTGTACGCGGCCGGCGTCACCGTCCCGGACGACCTCGCGATCGTCGGCTACGACGACATCGAGTTCGCCGCCGCGGCGGCCGTACCGCTGACCTCGGTGCGGCAGCCCGCCGTCACCATGGGCGCCCTCGCCGCCGAACTGCTGCTGGAGGAGACCGAGGAGGGCGAGGGCAGGCCCGCGCACGAGCACCGCCGGGTGGTGCTCCAGCCGGAGCTGGTGGTGCGCCGCTCCAGCCTGGCGGCACGCTGACCGGAAGTTCTCCAGCCTGGCGGCACGCTGACCGGAAATTCAGTAACAATCCATGATCCCGGGGCTCGGCCCGCGCCCGGTGATGTGCTGAACTGGGGTGTCCGTCCCAGTCGTCCCGGGAGACCCGTTGAGCCTCAGCAGCTATCGCCAGCCCGGCGTCGTCCTCACCGACCGCCACTTCACCGTGCCCCTCGACCACGCCGGCCCGGGCGGCGAGACCATCGAGCTGTACGCGCGTGAGGTGGTCGCGAGCGACAAGGCGGGGCAGGAGCTGCCCTGGCTGCTGTACCTGCAGGGCGGTCCCGGCTTCGGGGCGAATCGTTTCGTCGGGCGTCAGGCCTGGCTCGACCGGGCCCTGAAGGAGTACCGCGTGCTGCTGCTCGACCAGCGCGGCACCGGCCGCTCCACGCCCGCCACCCGGCAGACGCTCCCGCTGCGCGGCGGCCCCGCCGAACAGGCCGACTACCTCACCCGCTTCCGCGCCGACTCCATCGTCCGCGACTGCGAGGCCATCCGCCCCGAGGTCACCGGCGGCGCCCCGTGGACCGTGCTCGGGCAGAGCTTCGGCGGCTTCTGCACGGTGTCGTACCTCTCCCTGGCCCCCGAGGGCCTGGCCGCGGCGGTGATCACCGGCGGCCTGCCCTCCCTCGACGCCCACGCCGAGGACGTCTACCGGGCCGCCTACCCGCGCGTCGAGCGCAAGGTCACCGCGCACTACGCCCGCTACCCGCAGGACGTGGAGCGGGCCCGCCGGATCGCCGACCACCTCCTCACCCACGACGTGGTCCTCCCGAACGGTTACCGCCTCACCGTCGACGCCTTCCAGTCCCTGGGCCTGATGCTCGGCACGAGCGACGGCAGCCACCGCCTGCACCACCTGCTGGAGGACGCCTTCGTGCGCACCCCGGGCGGCCTCGACCTGGCGGACTCCTTCCAGGAGCAGGCCCAGGCCCTGCTGTCGTACGCGGGCCACCCCCTCTACGCCCTCGTCCACGAGACGATCTACGGCCAGGACGCCCGCCCCACCGCCTGGGCCGCCGAACGCGTGCGCGCCGAGTTCCCGCAGTTCGACGCGGCCAAGGCGCTCGCGGGCGACGCACCGGTCCTCTTCACCGGCGAGAGCGTCCACCCCTGGATGTTCGACACCGACCCGGCGCTGCGCCCGCTGCGCGAGACGGCCGAGCTGCTCGCGGCCCGCACCGACTGGCGCCCGCTGTACGACCCCGACCGCCTCGCGGGCAACGAGGTCCCGGTCGCGGCGGCCGTCTACCACGACGACATGTACGTCGACACCGCCCACTCCCTGCGCACGGCCAGGGCCGTGCGCGGCCTGCGCACCTGGGTCACCGACGAGTACGAGCACGACGGGCTGCGCACGGGCGCGCCCCGGGTACTGGACCGGCTGCTCGCGATGACCCGCGACGAGGTGTGACGCGACGCCCGCGCCCCGTGCCCCGGCACGGCCGGGGACGGGGCGCGGTGGTCCGGGCGCCGGTGGGCGCCCGTGCCCGTGCGTCAGGCGGCGAGTGTGTGGCCGTCGGGGTGCAGGACGACCTTGGTGTAGCCCTCGATCCGCTTGTCGAACTTCTGGTACGCCTGCGGCGCGTCGCTCAGCGGCAGCTCGTGGGAGACCACGAAGCTGGGCTTGGCGCGCCCGGAGATGATCAGGTCGCGCAGCTGGCGGTTGTACCGCTTGACGTTGGTCTGGCCGGTACCCATCTGCTGACCCTTTTCGAACATCCGGCCGATGGAGACCAGCAGCTGTCCGTGCTTGGCGTGCTCGTCGGGTGCGCCCGGGTCGGAGGGCACGTACAGGCCCGGCACACCGAGCTTGCCGGTGGGCCGTACCGTCTCCACGAGCGTGTTGAGGACCACGGCGGGCTCCTCGTGGCTCGTGTCCTGATGGGACTGCGCCTGGTAGCCGACGGCGTCCACACCCTTGTCGGTGCCCTCGCCGTTCGTCTGTTCCTTGATCTGCTCGGCCGGGTCGCCCTTGGTGAAGTCGATCGGGATGGCCCCGATCTGCTCCGCCTTGGCGAGCCGCTCGGGCACCCGGTCCACCGAGAACACCTTGGCCGCGCCGCGCAGCAGCGCCGAGTAGGCGGCCATCAGGCCCACCGGTCCGGCGCCGAAGACGGCCACGGACTCCCCGGGCGAGACCCCGGCGAGTTCACAGCCGTGGTACCCGGTCGGGAAGATGTCCGCCAGCAGCACGAAGTCGGTCTCGTGCTCCTCCCCGGGCGGCAGCTTCAGGCAGTTGAAGTCGGCGTAGGGCACGCGCACGCGCTCCGCCTGGCCCCCGAGGTAGGGACCCATCGCCACGTATCCGTAGGCTCCGCCGGCGAAGCCGGGGTTGACCGTCAGGCAGAATCCGGTATTCCCCGCGAGGCAGTTCTTGCAGAACCCGCACGCGACGTTGAACGGCATCACGACCCGGTCGCCCTCGGACAGGGAGGTCACGCCGCTGCCGACCTCCTCGATGATGCCGAGGTTCTCGTGCCCGAAGACGATGCCCGGCTCCGCGGCCGTGCGGCCCTCGTACATGTGCAGGTCCGAGCCGCAGATCGCGGACGACGTGACCCGCACGATCACATCGTTGGGGTGCTGGATGTGCGGATCCTCCACGTCCTTCACCGTGACGGAAAAGGGCTTCTCATAGACGACGGCTTTCACCTTGGTCACCTCCGCGTCGAACGCTGGATGACGGCGGCGAGGGGGGCGCCGATGGAGGGGAGCACGACAAGGGCGTGGGCCGCCGGGCCCTGCCGTGGGCCCCGATGCGCGCTGCACCGCCGCTACTTCCAGGTAACGCCCGCTGGGCAGGGGCCGCAACTGCCCGATTTCTACGGACGCGTCCTCAGTAGGCTGTGCGCATGCCAGATCAGAAAGCGGGCCTTCCGGAGCTGCGCGGGGACTGCGCCCGCTGCTTCGGGCTCTGCTGTGTCGCCCTGCCCTTCGCCGCCTCCGCCGATTTCGCACTCGACAAGCCCGCGGGCAGGCCGTGCCCGAACCTCGGCGCGGACCACCGCTGCGGCATCCACGCCGAGCTGCGGGCGAAGGGCTTTTCCGGCTGCACGGTCTACGACTGCTTCGGCGCCGGCCAGCAGGTCTCGCAGGTCACCTTCGGCGGGCGGGACTGGCGCACGGCGCCGAAGGAACGCGCCCGCCGGATGTTCGACGTGTTCCCCGTCGTACGGCACCTGCACGAGCTGCTGTGGTATCTCACGGAGGCGCTCGGGCTCCCCGCCGCCCGGCCCGTCCACGGGGAGCTGCGGCAGGCGCTGGAACAGACCGAGGCGCTGACCGGGCAGAGCGCCGAGGAGCTGGCCGCGCTGGACGTGGCCGCACACCGGCAGCGGGTCAACGTGCTCCTGCTGCGCACCAGCGAGCTGGTCCGGGCCGGGGTGCCCGGCCGGAAGGGCGGCAGGGGCAAGGGCAGGGACCGGCGGGGCGCGGACCTGATCGGCGCCCGGCTGCGCCGGGCCGACCTGCGCGGGGCGAGCCTGCGCGGCGCCCGTCTCATCGCGGCCGACCTCACCGGCGCGGATCTGCGTGACGCGGACATGATCGGCGCCGACCTGCGCGACGCCGACCTGACCGACGCGGACCTCAGCGGCGCCTTCTTCCTCACCCAGCCCCAGCTGAACGCGGCCCGCGGCAGCGCCGGCACCCGGCTGCCGCGGTCAGTCGCCCGGCCGGTGCACTGGACAGCGGCCGGCTGAGCCGAGGCCGTCGTCCGGGACGGTCACCGGGGCGGCACCGGCGTCCGGGGCCGGCGCGGGCCGTCGTTCCAGGCGCAGCCGGAGCCCGTGCGGCATCACGGTCAGGCGCTCGGTGACGGTCAGGCGGTAGTCGGGATCGGCGCGCAGGTCGTAGCGGCGCAGGAGCAGGCCGAGGACGAGGGTGGCCTCGTGCAGGGCGAACTGGCGCCCGATGCAGGCCCGCGCGCCGGTGCCGAACGGCTTGAAGGTGTGCGGGGGCCGCGCTCGTACGGCCCCGGCCTCGAACCGGTCCGGGTCGAACCGCTCGGCGTCCTCGCCCCACACCTGAGGGTCGCGGTGCAGCAGCGGCGTGAGGACGAGCGCCCAGGCCCCCCGGCGCATCGGGTGGTCGCCGGCGAGGACCGTGTCGTGCCGGGCCTCGCGGGCGAAGGCGGGCGCGGTCGGCCACAGCCGCAGGGACTCGTCGAGGACCCGGCGCACGTAGCGCAGCTTGGCGACCTGGTCGTAGCCGGGCCGCGCGGCGAGGCCCCAGACGCGGTCCACCTCGGCGCGTGCCCGCGCGGCGACCTCCGGGTGGCGGGCGAGGTAGTACAGGGCGAAGGACAGGGCGCCGGACGTGGTTTCGTGGCCCGCCACCAGGAACGTGATCACCTGCCTGCGGACGTTCTGCGCGGACAGCTTCTCGCCGGTCTCCGGGTGCGCCGTGGCCAGCATGCGGTCCAGCAGGTCGCCCTCCCCGCCGCCGGACAGGCGCCGGGCCGCGACCAGGTCGTCGACCGTGCGGTCGAGGTACGCCCGGTCCGCCGCGTTGCGCCGGGCGGCGGCGCGCAGCAGCAGCGGGGCCAGCGGCCCGGGCACGCTGTTCAGCCGCTGCGCGTAGGTGAGTGTGCCGACCATCGCCGTGACGAAGGGATGCGGCCGGTCCCGCTCGAAGGAGCCGAAGTCGTGCCCGAAGCCGGTGCGCGCGATCGTCTCCAGGGTCAGCCTGGTCATGTCCCCGGGCACGTCCACCGTGCGGCCGGCCGCCCGTTCCCGGTCCCAGTGGTCGGTCAGCCGGCCGGCGACCGCGAGCATCATCGGGTGGTAGCCCTCCATGGCCTCCCGGCCGAACCCGGGGGCGAGGATGTCGTGCGCGAGCTGCCAGTTGGGCTCGTGGTTGTAGGCGGTGAACAGCCCGTCCCCGGCGACCGGCCGGAGGTTGGCCACGCCGAGCCCGACGTGCTTGGCGAACCGCGACTCGTCGGCGAGGTCGGCGGCCAGCCGCGCCCCCCACACGAAGACGAACTCCTTGCCGAAGGCCCGGCGCCGGAAGATCGGGCCCAGGTCGCGCCCGAGGCGCATGGAGTCCTGCAGCGGCGTGCGGCGGTTCACGCCGAGCACGTCGCCGAGCAGCGGCACCCGGTGCGGGGGATGCGGGATGCGGTGCAGCTCGGGCCAGCCCTGCTCGGCGCTGCGGAAGCCCTTGGGCAGTCCCGTCCGCGTCGTTGTGGTCTCCGCCATGACGCCGATCTCCCTTGATCCAGCGGACCGTTCAGCCCGTCGCGGGCGCATGTTGTACGTGGATTCAATAACGTCGCCAGTGTGGGCCGCTTGTTGAACTCGCGTCAAGTAGAGTGACGCCATGCCCGCGAACCAGGGGGAGCGCGCCCGGCGCAGACTCAGCACCGCGGAACGTCGCGAGCAGCTGCTGGCGGTCGGCGCGCGGCTGTTCTCGGAGAGCCCCTATGACGACGTGTGGATCGAGCAGGTCGCCGAGATCGCCGGGGTCTCCCGCGGACTGCTGTACCACTACTTCCCGACCAAGCGGGACTTCTTCGCCGCCGTCGTGGAGCGGGAGAGCGAGCGCATGCTGCGCATGACGGCGGCCGTGCCCGGCGTGCCGGTGCGCGAGCAGCTCGCCGCCGGCCTCGACGCCTACCTCCGCCACGTCGAGGCCCACGCGCACGGCTTCCGCGCCTTCCACCGTGCCGACGCGGCCGGTGACCAGGCCGTGCGCCGCGTCTACCGGCGGGCCCTCGCGGCCCAGGAGAAGCAGATCCTGGCCGCGCTCGAAGCCGATCCCGAGTTCGGGCCGGGCGTCGAGGGCGCCCCGCAGGTGCGCCTCGCCGTGCGCGGCTGGCTCGCCTTCACCACCGCCGTCTGCCTGGAGTGGCTGCGCGACGGCGAGTTGACCCGGGAGCAGGTGCGCGACCTGTGTGCGCGAGCCCTGCTGGGCGTGCTCGCCTGACGCACCGCGGGCTGGCCCTGCGCATCGAACGCGTCCGCGCCCACGGCGACGTACGACTGCCCTTCCACGCACCCGCCGACGACGTCGCCCAACTCACCGAGCGCCTGCACGCCCTGCCGGCCAGGGCGAGCGCCGCCGCCTGCCCCCGGGCGCTACAGCGGCAGCGCGCAGACGGCGACGGGTGACGCGAACGGCTCGCCCGCCCGGCGCAGTTCGCCGTGCTCCGTGTCGACGTGGAAGACGGTGACCGTGCCGGAGCGCTGGTTCGCCGCGAACAGCAGCCGGCCGTCCGGCGAGAACGCGATCTGCCGGGGGAAGTCCCCGCCCACCGGCACCGTGCCGAGCAGCCGCAGCCGGGCCCCGTCGGCCTCGACGGCGTACCGGGCCAGGCTGTTGTGGCCGCGGTTGGCGAGGAAGGCATGGGCGCCGTCCGCCGTGACCAGGATCTGCGCCGGGTAGTTGGTGACCCCCATGGAGCCCGTGGACTGCGGCTCGCCGATCCTCAGGCGGCCGGTGGCCGGGTGGTAGGCGCACACGGTGACGGTGTCGTCCACCTCGTTCGCCAGATAGGCGTACCGGCCGCCCGGGTGGAAGGCCAGATGGCGGGGCCCCGCCCCCGGACGCGTGTGCGCCTGTGCCGTCGGGGTGAGGGTGCCCCTCGACAGGTCCAGGCGGTAGGTGTAGACCGTGTCGGTGCCGAGGTCGACGGCGAGGACGTGGCCGCCGTCCGGCCCGGTGACGAACTGGTGGGCGTGCGGCCCCTCCTGACCCGGTCCGGGGGCCGGGGAGGTGTGCGTGACCAGATCGGTGCGCTCGCCCAGGGCTCCCGAGGCGTCGATCGCGTGCACGGCCACGCTGCCCGACCCGTAGTCGGCGCTCAGCAGCCAGCGCCCGCCGGGGTGCACCGACAGGTGGCAGGGGCCCGCGCCGCCGGTGCCCCGGGTGCCGAGGATGCGCCGGTCGGCGAGGCGCACGGCCGTCACGCCGCCGTCCGGGCGCTCGTCCACCGCGTACAGCGTCCGCCCGTTTGGGTGCACGGCGAGATACGACGGGTCCGGGACCCCGGTCAGCGTGCCGGAGGCGGTGATGCCGCCCGTCTCCGGGTCGTACGAGGCCAGCCCGATGCCGCTGCCACCGCCCTCGACCGAGGTGTAGGTGCCCACGTACAGCGGGCGGGGCCCTGAGGACGGGCCGGAGACCGGGGTCCGGCGGCCGGCCGGAGCGGTGTCCGCCGGCGGGGCCGCCGGGGAGGGCACCACCACCACGGCCGCCGTGCCCGCGACCGCCCCGACGAACCGGCGCCTGCTCCAGCCGGCGCCCTTCGCCGCTGCCTCCGTGTCCATCCCGCACCTCAGGTCGTCGGATCGCCCCGGTCGGGAGCCACCTTGTCCGCTACCGGACACCAGGGGCAAGCCCGGCACCACGTGTCGCGGGTGACGCAACGGCAACGGCGGTCACCACCCTCACCACTCCCCGTCCTCCACCGGCTGGCCCGGCGCGTCCTTCAGCGGCGTCACCTGGCCCGCGGACGGTGCCTGCCACGGGTCCAGGTCGTCCCCGAGCCAGTCGCCGACCGGCTTGACCGCGTCCAGGGGGCCGGCCGGGGCGAGGTCCTCGGCACCGGCGTCGTAGTAGTCGTACCAGGGCAGTCCCGCGCGGGTGTACGCCGCCCGGTCCACCGGGGACGGCGGGGGCTCCTCGCCCGTGATCCGGCGCCACTGCGGAGGCGTCACCAGGTGCACGAACACCCGGCCGGCCGGCTCCCCGGACCAGTCCGTGAGCGGCCGCTCGTCCTTGTAGACCTCCTGCCGCAGGG
>NZ_JBLEBI010000208.1:0-11096 GCF_047340315.1 Streptomyces sp. AF1A | reverse complement strand
ACCCCACCGGGGCCCACCGCCCCGGACCCCGCCCCGAGCCGTCGTCTCTTCGTCTCCCGGGTGGTGGGCGGCGCGGCCGCCGCTGTCGCTGCGGGCACCGTGGGACAAGGGACCTACGGGGTGCTGCGGGGGCCGCGGGTGAAGCGGGTCCGGGTGGGCCTG
Organism: Streptomyces sp. AF1A; assembly: GCF_047340315.1. Lineage (NCBI taxonomy): Bacteria > Bacillati > Actinomycetota > Actinomycetes > Kitasatosporales > Streptomycetaceae > Streptomyces > Streptomyces sp. AF1A. The sequence continues at coordinate 10,934 of NZ_JBLEBI010000208.1, read as the reverse complement.
GCCAAGTTGCCGCGGGCGGGGGACGGGTTCCGGATCGCTGTGGTCAGTGACATCCATCTGGGGCCGATCCTCGGGCGGGGCTTCGCGCAGCGGGTGGTCGACACGGTCAACGGCACCCAGCCCGATCTGATCGCGGTCGTGGGTGACCTGGTGGACGGGAGGGTCAAGGACCTCGGGCCGGCCGCCGCGCCGCTCGCGCAGCTCAGGGCGCGGCACGGCGCGTACTTCGTCACCGGTAACCACGAGTACTTCTCCGGCGCGGAGCAGTGGGTCGAACAGGTGCGCAGGCTCGGGCTGCGCCCGCTGGAGAACGCCCGCACCGAGCTGCCGTACTTCGACCTGGCCGGCGTGAACGACCTGCAGGGCGCGAGCCAGGGGCAGGGGCCGGACTTCGGCAAGGCGCTCGGCGACCGGGACACCGCACGCGCGTGCGTGCTGCTCGCCCACCAGCCGGTGCAGATCCACGAGGCCGTCCGCCACGGCGTCGACCTCCAGCTCTCCGGCCACACCCACGGCGGCCAGCTCTGGCCGGGCAACCTGCTTGCCGCCGCCGCCAATCCGACCGTCGCCGGTCTCGACCGCTACGGCGACACCCAGCTGTACGTCACCCGCGGCGCGGGCGCCTGGGGGCCGCCCACGCGCGTGGGGGCGCCGTCGGACGTGACGGTGATCGAACTGTTCGCCACCCGGGCCTGAACACAGCTGTGGCCGGGCGCTCCACGTCTGTGGGGACGCTGTGAAACCTGAGGAGGAACAACACCTCGGTAAGTTCTTTTCATCTGGGCAGAAAGCCCTTCCCCCAGGTGAAACACGTGTGATTAGGTGAGCCGCGCCGCTTAGGGGAGTGGCGAAATCGTGCTGGGCCAGGGGTAGGGCCTTCACAGGCCTGGGGAGGGCACCACCATGCGATCTGTTCGCATGCGGATTCTCATGACACTGCTCGTACTCGCGGTCGTGGGAGCCGGCGGCTGGCAGCTGCTGCCGTCGCAGGAGAACAAGAACAAGACCATCACGGTCGGGACGACGGACGCCGTCACGGCGCTCGATCCGGCCGGCGCCTACGACGTGGGCTCCTGGGCGCTGTTCAGCAGCGTCTTCCAGACGCTGCTGACGTTCGAGCCGGGCGGGGTCCAACCGGTGCCGGACGCCGCGCAGAGCTGTGGCTTCAAGGGCAGCGGCCTGAAGACGTACCGGTGCACGCTGCGCAGCGGCATCACCTTCCCGAGCGGGCGCGTCATGACCGCGCAGGACGTGAAGTACTCCTTCGACCGGGTCAAGAAGATCAACTCCGATGTCGGCCCGGCGTCCCTGTTCTCGACGCTCGCCTCGGTCACCGCGGACGACGCGAAGACGGTCACCTTCCACCTGTCGTCGCCGGACGCCACCTTCCCGTTCAAGGTCGCCACCGGCGCCGGCTCCATCGTGGACAAGGACAAGTACCCGGCACGCGCCCTGCGCACCGGCACGGCGGTCGACGGCACCGGCCCCTACACGCTGACCTCGTACACCAAGGACAAGCAGGCCGACCTCGCGCCGAACAAGCGCTACAAGGGCTACCTCAGCCGCACCGGCCGCCCGATCGCGCTGCGGTACTACGCCGACTCCGCCAAGCTCGACAGCGCCTGGAAGGCCAAGCAGGTCGACGTCGCGACCCGGACCCTGTCGCCGGACGTGCTCTCGGGGCTCAACCCCAGCGACCCGGACAACCGCGTCAACGAGTCGGACAGCTCCGAGACCCGCAACCTGTACCTCAACACCCGCGCCGGCTCCCCGCTGCACGACGTGCGGGTGCGCCGGGCGATGGCCTGGCTGGTCAACCGCGAGCAGCTGGCCGCCACGGTGTACCAGGGCACGGTCGAACCGCTGTACTCGCTGATCCCGACCGGAATCACCGGCCACACCACGTCCTTCTTCGACGACTACCCGACGCAGAACGTCAAGAAGGCCCGCGAACTGCTCACCCAGGCCGGGGTGACCCTGCCGGTGCGCTTCACCTTCGGGTACGGCATCGGCCGGGGCGCGGGCAAGGAGGAGGCCGCCGCGCTGAAGCGGCAGCTGGAGGCGGGCGGCCTGTTCAAGGTGGACGTCAAGGGCTACGAGTGGACCGACTTCCAGAAGCGGTGGGCCGCCGGGAAGATGGACGCGTGGGCGGTCGGCTGGGTCGCCGACTACCCCGACGCGGACACCTTCGGCAGCCCGCTGGTCGGCACCGGCTCCACCATGGCCACCGGGTACAGCAACAAGGACGTCGACCGGCTCATCCGGGACAGCCAGCAGTACCCCGACCGCACCCGCGCCGCCAACGACTTCCGGAACATCCAGGCGGACGTGGCCACGGACGTGCCGCTGATCCCGCTGTGGCAGCGCAAGGAGTACGTGGTCAGCACCGAGGACGTGGGCGGCGGCCAGTACCTGGACGACGGCACCGGCGTGTTCCGCCTGTGGCGCCTGGACTGGATCTGATCAGCCGGACCTCTCGTCCCGCCCCCTGGCCCCCGGGTCCGGCAGCACCCTGGTCATGCCCGGCAGGAAGTCCGTGAACAGCTCGTGGACCTCCAGGACCAGGGGGCGCAGCACCCGGAACCGGGCCAGGGCCACCCCGCGGGCGGTGAGGCGGGCGCCGCGCCGGGCCAGCCGGTAGCTGCGCTCGCGGTCCTCGGTGCGGTCGAAGACCCAGTACAGGACCAGGCCCATCTGCGACAGCCACATCAACTCCGGGAGGACCTCCCTGAGTTCGGGCGCCACCTTGGACTTCGAGCCGGCCAGGACCTCGCGGTGCACGCTGATCGCCTGCTCGCGGGCGTGCTCGCTCTCCGGTGAGAAGGGGCTGAGCGGGCTGTCGGGATCGGCGGCGTTCTTGAAGAACTGCACCGCGAACTCGTGGTACGGGCGGGCGATGTCCAGCCACGCGGTGAGCACGCCCGCGAGCCGCGCCTCCAGGTCCGTCTCGCGGTCCAGGATCTCCCGGACCGCCAGCTGGTGCTCGGCGGCGATCCGGTCGTAGAAGCCCTGGATCAGGTGCTCCTTGCCCTCGAAGTAGTAGTACGCGTTGCCGACGGAGACCCCGGCCTCCTGGGCGATGGCCCGCATGGTCGTCTTGTCGTACCCGCGCTCCTGGAACAGCCGCATCGCGGTCTCCAGGATCAGCGCGCGGGTCTGCTCGGACTTGCTGCTGTGGGGGCCGGCCGCTTCGGGGCCGTCGTTCTTCGCGGGCACGGTAGGAAATCGTAGGCGGTCCGCCGGCGGCGCCGCTCAGCCCCGGCGGCCCAGCTCCGGGCGCTTGGTGTAGTCCGTGAGGCCGAGGATGTTGCCCCACGGGTCGGCGATCTCCACCGTCCAGCCGGTGGCCACCTGGAACACCTCGTCCAGCGGCGGGATGCCGGCGGCGACGAGCTCGCGCGCCGCGACCCGCGCGTCCGGCACCTCCAGCCAGATGCGCGGCGAGGGCCAGGGCGGGGTCCGGTGGCCCAGCGCCTCCTCGGCCCGCAGCAGGATCCCGGGCGTCTCGCCGCCGACCTTCAGCAGCGCGATGCCGGCCTCGTCGAAGCGGAACGCCACGGTGAACCCGGCCCGTTCGTAGAAGCCGACCGCCTCGGCAAGGTCCCCGACGGGCAGCAGCACATTGTCGAACCCGAGCAGCTCGTACGACTCTTCGTCTGACATGTCGTCACATTAGAGCGGAAGGCGACGGAACCCGGTCAAAAACGCCCGAGGGCCCTGCTTCCGGCGCAGCGGAGGCAGGGCCCTCGGGGTGGATCGGGACGATCAGTAGCGGCGCGTGATCAGCGCGCGCTTCACTTCCTGGATCGCCTTCGTGACCTCGATACCGCGCGGGCAGGCGTCCGTGCAGTTGAAGGTCGTACGGCAACGCCACACGCCGTCGCGGTCGTTGAGGATCTCCAGGCGCTGCTCGCCCGCCTCGTCACGGCTGTCGAAGATGAAGCGGTGGGCGTTCACGATCGCGGCCGGACCGAAGTACTGGCCGTCGTTCCAGAACACCGGGCAGGACGACGTGCACGCCGCGCACAGGATGCACTTCGTGGTGTCGTCGAAGCGCGCCCGGTCCTCGGCCGACTGCAGCCGCTCGCGGGTGGGCTCGTTCGTCTCCTTGACGACCAGGAACGGCATGACGTCCCGGTACGCCTGGAAGAACGGCTCCATGTCCACGACCAGGTCCTTCAGGACCGTCAGGCCCTTGATGGGCTCGACCGTGATCGGCTTCTCGGGGTTGATGTCCTTGATCAGCGTCTTGCAGGCAAGGCGGTTCTTGCCGTTGATCCGCATCGCGTCCGAGCCGCAGATGCCGTGCGCGCAGGAACGGCGGAAGGTGAGGGTGCCGTCGATGTCCCACTTGATCTTGTGGAGGCCGTCGAGGACACGCTCCTTCGGGTCGATCTCCAGCTGGAAGTCTTCCCAGGTCGCCTCCGCCGCGACCTCCGGGTTGAACCGGCGGATGCGGAAGGTGACCGTGATGTAGGGGGAGTCGGCGAAACCGGGCTCGGGCTTGCCGGCCGCCTCTTCCTTGTCCAGAACAGGGGTAGCCATCAGTACTTACGCTCCATCGGCTGGTAGCGGGTCTGGACGACCGGCTTGTAGTCGAGACGGACGGTTTCCGAGCCGTCGGCGCCGACCTCGCGGTACGCCATGGTGTGGCGCATGAAGTTGACGTCGTCGCGGTTCGGGTAGTCCTCGCGGTAGTGACCGCCGCGGGACTCCTTGCGGGCCAGGGCCGAGACGGCCATGACCTCGGCCAAGTCGAGCAGGTTGCCCAGCTCGATCGCCTCGAGGAGGTCCGTGTTGAACCGCTTGCCCTTGTCCTGGATCGCCACGTTCTTGTAGCGCTCCTTGAGTTCGGCGATCTTCTCGACCGCCGTCTTGATCGTCTGCTCGGTGCGGAACACCATGACGTTGGCGTCCATGGTCTCCTGCAGCTCGCGGCGGAGCGTGGCCACCCGCTCGTTGCCGGTGGAGTTGCGCAGCCGCTCGATCTGCTCGACGACGAAGGACTCCGGGTTGTCCGGCAGCTCGACGTACTCCGCCGTCCCCGCGTACTCCGCGGCGGCGATGCCCGCGCGGCGGCCGAAGACGTTGATGTCCAGCAGGGAGTTGGTGCCCAGGCGGTTGGCGCCGTGCACCGAGACGCAGGCGACCTCGCCGGCCGCGTACAGCCCCGGGACGACCGTGGTGTTGTCCGCCAGAACCTCGCCCTGGACGTTGGTCGGGATGCCGCCCATGGCGTAGTGCGCGGTCGGCTGGATCGGGATCGGGTCCGTGTAGGGCTCGATGCCGAGGTAGGTGCGCGCGAACTCGGTGATGTCCGGCAGCTTGGCGTCCAGCTGCTCCGGCGGGAGGTGCGTCAGGTCCAGGTAGACGTGGTCGCCCTCGGGACCGCAGCCGCGGCCCTCGCGGATCTCCGTGTAGATGGAGCGGGACACGACGTCGCGCGACGCCAGGTCCTTCATGACGGGAGCGTACTTCTCCATGAAGCGCTCGCCGTCCTTGTTGCGCAGGATGCCGCCCTCACCGCGGGCGCCCTCGGTGAGCAGGATGCCCATGCGCCAGATGCCGGTCGGGTGGAACTGGAAGAACTCCATGTCCTCCAGCGGCAGCCCGCGGCGGTAGACGGCGGCCTGGCCGTCACCGGTGAGGGTGTGCGCGTTGGAGGTCACCTTGAAGAACTTGCCGCAGCCGCCGGAGGCGTAGATGACGGCCTTCGCCTGGAAGATGTGGATCTCGCCGGTCGCCAGCTCGTAGGCGACGACGCCGGCGGAGCGCTTGACGCCGTCGACCTCGGTGATCAGCTGGTCCAGGACGTAGAACTCGTTGAAGAACTCCACGCCCTCCTTGACGCAGTTCTGGTACAGCGTCTGGAGGATCATGTGGCCGGTGCGGTCGGCCGCGTAGCAGGACCGGCGGACCGGGGCCTCGCCGTGGTTGCGGCTGTGACCGCCGAAGCGGCGCTGGTCGATGGTGCCGTTCGGGGTCCGGTTGAACGGCAGGCCCATCTTCTCCAGGTCGAGGACGGCGTCGATGGCCTCCTTCGCCAGGATCTCGGCGGCGTCCTGGTCGACCAGGTAGTCACCGCCCTTGACCGTGTCGAAGGTGTGCCACTCCCAGTTGTCCTCCTCCACGTTCGCCAGCGCGGCGGCCATGCCGCCCTGCGCGGCGCCCGTGTGGGAGCGGGTGGGGTAGAGCTTGGTCAGCACGGCGGTGCGGCTGCGCTTCGTCGACTCGATGGCCGCGCGCATGCCCGCGCCGCCGGCGCCGACGATGACGGTGTCGTACTTGTGGATCTTCATGATTCTCGCAGCCCCGTGCCTAGCGGATGTTCGGGTCGAAGGTGAAGATCACCAGCGTGCCCAGCAGGATGGTCCACACCGTGGCGGTGTACAGCAGGGCCTTCAGCCACATGCGGGAGGCCGGCCGCTCGGCGTAGTCGTTGATGACCGTGCGCAGACCGTTGGCGCCGTGCAGCATCGCGAGCCACAGCATCAGCAGGTCCCAGACCTGCCACCAGGGCGAGGCCCAGCGGCCGGCCACGAAGGCGAAGCCGACCTTGGAGACGCCGCCGTCCAGCACGAGCTGGATCAGCAGGTGGCCGATGACGAGGACGACCAGCACGACGCCGGACAGGCGCATGAACAGCCAGGCCGCCAGCTCGAAGTTGCCCCGGGTCGACTTCGGGGTCTTCTTGGTGCGCTTGCGCGGCGCCTCGATCAGCGGGGCCGGGTTGTCGACGGAGTAAACGGCGGCCGCCTCGACGGGGCCGACTCCGGAAGCGGGGGTTTCAGTCGTGGACATCGGCGTCAGCTCCCAAACAGGACACGGGCGGCGTGGCCGAGGACCGGGTAGATCGCCCCGAGCATCAGCACGATCCAGACCCCCATCACGGCCCAGAACATCTGCTTCTGGTAGCGCGGGCCCTTCGACCAGAAGTCGACGGCGATGACGCGGAGACCGTTCAGCGCGTGGAAGAGGATGGCGGCGACGAGGCCGTACTCCAGAAGCGCGACGATCGGCGTCTTGTACGTGGCTACGACCTTGTCGTAGTCCTCGGGGGAGACACGCACGAGGGCGGTGTCCAGGACGTGAACGAACAGGAAGAAGAAAATGAGGACGCCGGTGACTCGGTGAGCCACCCAGGACCACATTCCTTCCCGGCCGCGGTACAGCGTTCCAGCCGGCACGGAAGAACCCTCCGGGAGCGGGGACTAGGGCCGCGCCGGCTTCACTGTCGGTCGGGCCCGGCCGGGTACGGTCCACCGGCCCCCAGCATGGTATCCGTGTGGCGCGGCGAGGCTTACGGGGGGCCTACCTGTGTGATCAAACTGGCACGCGGTTGGGCTAGCAGGGGGAGGCCCGGCGCACCGGAGTCAGCCGTGGTCGGCCGGATGCGGGCGCGCCCGGGTGGTGCTCGCGCCGCTCAGGAAGGCCGTCAGCCTCCCCCGGGCCAGGCGGCGGAGTTCCTCCGCCGCTATGACCCGCTCTTCGTCGGGATCGTTCGCCAATCGTGACCGGATGCCCTCCAGGGTGCGGTCGATGGCCTCGTCCGGATGGGCGTCGCCCAGGTAGATCACGAACACATGCCCGAATCGGGCCTCGTAGGCCGCGTGCGCCGCGCTCAGCGCCATGTGGGCCGCCGAATAGGTGTCCTCCGGCAGCTCGGGCAGGCACTCGGCGGCCAGGGCCTCCGACAGATCCGCCGGGGACAGGTCGTACGCCGCCTCGTCCGCCGCCGCCAGGAGGGCGTCCAGGTCGGGGTAGGGGCGGTGGTCCGCGATGCGGTCCGACCAGCGCAGGCTGCGCAGGCAGCGCAGGAGCAGGGCGCGGGCCTCGTCGGCGGGCGCCGCGTTGAAGGCGTCGAGGGGCCTGGGGAGACAGGGGAGACGGTGGGCGGGCAGCGTGGGTCCTCGCGTCACATGGGCGTGGCAGGGGATGCTGTGAAAGGTGTGTCGTCAGGTTATCGAGAGTGGTCACTGTGTGTCCGTGTGATGCCCGGAATTCACTCGGACGGGAGAGTTTCAGAACGCCCGGGTGACCAGTGGAGTGGCGCACCGCCGTACGTTGGCAGGGTGACGCAGCACAGGCGCCGGGCGTCGGCGCAGCACCTGAAACACAAGCGGATGGCGGTGGCCGCCGCGGTCGTCGGGACCGTGGCGCTCGGTACGGGGGTCGGGGTGTGGGCCTCGTCGGACGGCGGGTCGCGGTCCGACGGGACGTCCGTCGCGGGCTCCGACGGGTCGGCCACGTCGCCGGCGAGCCCGCGGCCCACGCGGTCCTATGCGTTGTCCCAGGCGCCGCGGACGATCCCCGCGGTGCGGTCCCACACCGCGGCCCGCGGCCCCGGCTGGCGTCCGCAGAAGTCGGACCGTGTGGTCGTCAGCGATCCGGGGCTGGCCGACGAGGGGCGGCTGATAGCGAGCGAGCTGGGGCTGTCGTACGCCGGGCAGAAGAACGACGTGCGGGCCGGCGACGTACGGCTCGCGCTCGGCGGGGGCGGGAACCGGGAGTCGTACACCATGACCGTCCGCGACGGGCGGGTCGACATCAACGGGCCCGGCGACGCGGGCGTCTTCTACGGCACCCGGACCCTGAAGCAGGAGGTCCACGGCGGGGGTACGGCACCGGAGGGCGTGGTGCGGGACGAGCCCGCCAAGCCGGTGCGGGGGTTCATGCTGGACATCGCGCGCAAGCCGTTCAGCGAGACCTGGATAGAGGACCGGATACGCGAGCTGGGGGACCTGAAGTTCAACGAGCTGGGGCTGCACTTCTCCGATGACCAGGCGTTCCGGATCGAGTCCAGCAGCCACCCGGAGATCGTCTCCGCGGACCATCTCACCAAGGCCCAGGTCAAGCGGATCGTGGACCTGGCGAGCAGCCGCCACATCACCGTCGTTCCCGAGATCGACTCGCCGGGGCATCTGGGCGCGGTCCTCGCCGCCCACCCCGACCTGCAGTTGCGCAACGCGAGCGGGGTGGCGACCAAGGGCGCGATCGACATCTCCAAGCCCGCCTCGGCCAAGCTCGTGGACGACCTGCTGAACGAGTACGCGGGGCTCTTCACCGGCAACCAGTGGCATCTCGGCGGGGACGAGTACCAGGCGCTGACCGTGAAGGACCCGCAGGCCTCCTATCCGCAGCTGGCCGCGGCCGCCCGGCAGCGGTTCGGCGCCGACGGCACCGTCGCCGACCTGGCCACCGGCTGGCTGAACGACCGGGCCGACACGGTCCGCGCCCACGGCAGGACCCTGCGGGCCTGGAACGACGGCTTGTACCGCGGCGCCTCCGCGCAGCCCGCCGGGGACCTCCAGGTCGCCTACTGGACCGGCAAGGAGATCGGCGCCCGGGAGCCCGTGGAGTACCTGAGGGCGGGCCGCAAGGTGCTCAACTACAACGACGAGTTCCTGTACTACGTCCTCGGCCAGCCGCAGACCTTCGTCTACCCGACGGGGCAGCGCATCTACGAGCAGTGGAACCCGCGCGTGCTGCGCGGCACCGCCGCCGTGCCGGCGCAGTACGACGGGCAGATCCTCGGCGGGTCCTTCGCGGTCTGGTGCGACTTCCCGAACGCGCAGACGGAGGCGCAGGTCGCGGCCGGGATCCGGATGCCGCTGCGGGCCACCGTGCAGAAACTGTGGGACCCGGGCACTCCCGCCCTGTCCTGGGCGCAGTTCAAGGCACTGGCGGACCGGCTGGGCTGACGGAATGGGTCCGCAGCGTTGACCTCTGGCCGAAAACCGGTCACTGTGACACTCCCGCGTCGTCGCACGCAGTAAGGGGAAGTGCGGGCTCCGTACAGGTCGGCGCCCTGGCGAGGGAGGCTTCATGAGCCTGGTGGAACTGATCGCGCAGGCTGACGAACGCGGACTGGCCGCCGGCGGCTTGGCCTGTTTGGATCGGTGTCTGCCGCTGCTCGGCGGCGACGACGAGCTGCTCCGCCCGCTGTGGGCAAGCCTCGCCGACGGCTCCGACTGGGCTGCCCACCTGGAGAAGGCGCGCGCCGCGCTCGGCGCCGCGGAGCCGGACGACGAGGCCGCGCTGCTCGCCCGCCGGATGCTGGACTCGGCCCCCGCCGAGCGCACCGCCGACGCCGTACGGTCCTGGGCCGACGACTGCTCGCTCGCCTCCCTGCGCATACACCGCCTGCTCGACCCCGCCGCCGACGGCACCTCGGACACCGGCGGCCTCGACGCCGGCCGGGCGGGCGACACGGAGGATCTCCCGCCGCTCGTCGCCGCCGAGCTGCGCCGCCAGGTCGCCGTCCTGGAACTGCTCGCCGGGCACGGTGCGCAGGGCCTGCGCCGCGCCCTGGACCTGTCGGTCGAGGGGCGCAGGGTGCTGCGCGCGGTGGTCTCCCGCCGGGCCCGGGGTGCCGAGAACGGCGGGTGAGCCCCACGGCGCGCGCAAACCCGCTGCGTGGGGGAGTCCTGTGACTGTCCTGCGGTGGACGTGGGGCAATCCTGCGGCGGTTGGCGAAACGTTTCGTTTTCGGGTGACGGATGACCGGCCCGGCTCGCTTTCCCCAGTGTGACAGCCGATGTGACAGCCGATGTGACAGCCCATGCGACAGTTCAGGTGACGGCCCCCTACGGGACGGCACGGCGGGAGACCAGGCCGCACGCGGCCGCGAAGCCGGTGCGGTGGGCGGCGGACGCGGTCGCGACCCTGCGCGAGGGCGCCCGGGTGCGGCTCGACTACTCGGCGCAGAGCCTGTGGCGGGTGGACCGCGTGATCCACGAGATACGGCGTGAGGATCCGCCGCTCGCGGCGGTCGAGAGCGTGCTGCGCGGCTTCGGCGCCTACGCCGGCGAGGTGATCGTCCGGCAGACCGGCGCCGAGTGGTGGGCGACCGGCGGCGAGCACTGGGTGCGCACCCCCGACGGCCGGCTCTGGGACCCCATCGACGAGGCCCGGCGCTGCTTCGGCGGCCACGG
>NZ_JBLEBI010000207.1:0-11135 GCF_047340315.1 Streptomyces sp. AF1A | reverse complement strand
CGCCGCCGCACGGGTGGCGAGAGTCGCCCGGCACGCGCTGCCCGGCACCGGTGACCACTGGCGGTCCGGCGCCCGGACGCACCTGGCCCTGCGGCCCGTGGAACGGGAACGGGAACGGGTGCGCCGCGCGGGCGGCACGGCGCACCTGGCGCGTCGCGTGGCCGCGTCCCTGGCCGAGCGGCCCGACGTGCTCTTCGCGTACTGGGACGAGGGACTCGCGCGCCTGGTGGTGACCGCGACCGAGGAGGAGGCCGCCGACCGGGTCGTCGAGCATGCCGCGGGTCTGGCCGCACACCACGGGCTCGAACTGTCCGCCGGCGACGTGGAGGAGACCACGCACCCGGCGGACCCGTCCGGGGTGCGCCATGCGGTGGCCGCGCTCGCGGCCGACGGGGCGGGCGTCGGCGTCGCGCTCGCCGCGTACGGACTCCGCCTGCCCCCCTCGCCCCGGATCGTCACCGCGGCGGTGACCCTGCTGCGGGAGAACCCGCGCTTTCGCGCCTGGCTGCGCGCCCGGCTCGGCGACGACGGGATGGACCTCGTCCTGGCCTTCGCGAACGCCGCCGCCCACGGCGCCGGCCAGAGCCCCACGTCCCTCGTGCTGGACGGCGTGCTGCGCGCCTGCCAGGTGGCCGAGACGGTGGCCCGCGCGGCGGCCTTCGACCGCGTGCACGACCGGCTCTGCGCGCCCGACCGGGTCAGCCTGCCCCCGGACGGTGCCGCGCGCCCACCCCTGCGGGAGCCGCCCGCCCTGGAGTACGCCTCGCACGCCTCCGCGGGCAGCGTGCTGGGCGCCGCGGCGACGCTGCTGGTCAAGCACGACGGCGCCGAGGCGGCCGAGGCGGTGCTCGCCGGTTCGCCCAAGGCCGCCCGCTACGGTCCCGCCGCCTTCCACGCCGTGCTCAGCGCCCTGCTCGCCCGGACCGGAGTGCTGGTCCGCGACCCGGCCCGGCTGCGCCGGCTGGAGATGACCGGGACCGTCGTGCTGCACGCCGGCGCGCTCCGCGCCGACGGGGGCGAGGCCGACCCGTGGGCCGAGCCCGTGCTGGACGCGGCCCGCCGGGCCGGCCTGAGGGTGGTGCTCGTCGACGATCCCGCCCTGGAGGACTTCACCGGCCTCGCCGACCAGGTCGTCGACGCCCGCCGCCCGCTGGACGACGTGGTGTACGAGGCCCGCGGGGGCTCGGGCGCCGTGCTCACGGTCGCCCGCGTGGGCGCGGCCGAGGAACGCGACGTCCTGGCCGCGCTGCGTGGCAGCGACGTCGCCGTCGCCCTCACCGACCGGGACGGCGCGGTCGTGTGGGGCGCGGACATCCTGGCGCTGCGCGGACTTCCGGACGTGTGGCGGGTGCTGACCGCGATTCCCGCGGCGCGCGCGGTCGGCCGGCGCGCCCAGACCATGGCCCGCTCCGGAGCCGCGCTGTCCGGTCTCCTCGTGGCCGTCGGCGAGTCCAGTGGCGGCCAGGGGCGCCGCGCCGCGCTGCCCGGACTCCGGCACGCGCCCGTCGACGCCGCGGCCGCCACCGCCCTGCTGTCCGGGATGCGGTCCGCGCTCGGCGTGGCGGCGGCCCGCGCCCCGCACCCGCGGCCCCGTGTGCACTGGCACGAGCTGGACCCGGACCAGGCCCGGGACCGGCTGGAGCACGAACCCGCCGCCGGGCGCACCCCGTTCGCAGAGCTGACCGCACGCGTGCGCGCGGCGGCCGAAGGCGTCACCCGGCACCCCGCGGCGTCACCCGCACGCTGGTCCTACCGGCTCGCCGGGGCCGTTCGCGGCGAACTGCACGACCCGCTCACCCCGGTCCTCGCGGTCGGCTCGGCCGCGTCCGCGATCCTCGGCTCCGTCGTGGACGCCCTGCTCGTCGTCGGCGCCCTCGACCTGAACGCCCTGGTCGGCGGCGTTCAGCGACTGCGGGCCGAACGGGCGCTGTCCGGTCTCGTCGCGGAGCAGCAGCAGAAGGCACGCCTCGTACCGCCGAAGGAGGAGGCACCGGCCGGCGGCACCCGCACCGTGGAGGCGGGCAAGCTCCAGCCGGGGGACGTGATCCAGCTCAAGGGCGACGACGTGGTGCCGGCCGACGCCCGCCTGCTGTGGCAGGACGGCCTGGAGGTCGACGAGTCGGCGCTGACCGGCGAGTCCCTGCCGGTGGAGAAGCAGATCGCGCCCACCCCGCACGCCGCCGTCGCCGACCGGCGCTGCATGGTCTTCGAGGGTACGACCGTGGTGGCGGGGGAGGCCCGGGCCGTCGTGGTCGACACCGGCGAGCGCACCGAGGCCGCCCGCGCCGTCCACCTCGCCGCGCGCATACCTCCGGCGGCCGGAGTGCAGGCCCGGCTGCAGGAACTCACCCGCAAGGCACTGCCGTTGACGCTGGCCGGCGGCGCCGCGGTGACCGGCCTGGCGCTGCTGCGCGGCACCGCGATCCGCGAGGCGGTCAGCGGCGGCGTGGCGGTGGCGGTGGCCGCCGTCCCGGAGGGGCTGCCCCTGGTGGCCACGGTCGCGCAGTTGGCCGCCGCCCGCCGGCTCAGCCGCGGCGGCGTCCTCGTGCGCACCCCGCGGACGCTGGAGGCGCTGGGGCGGATGGACACCATCTGCTTCGACAAGACCGGCACGCTCACCGAGAACCGGTTGCGGCTGGTGCGCACCTCCGACGCGGGCGGGACCGTGCGCGCGGTGGACGACGCCGGGTCCGCGGAGACGGTGCGGGCCGCCGCGCGGGCCTGCCCGCGGGTCAACGGCGGTTCCGAGCGGCCGGTGCACGCCACGGACGAGGCCGTCCTGGACGCGGCCGGCCCCGACCCGGACTGGACGCAGCTCGCGGGCCTGCCGTTCGAGGCGGCCCGCGGCTACGCCGCCGCCGTGGGTCACACCGGGCACGGGCGGAGCGTCCTCGTGGTGAAGGGGGCCCCGGAGACCGTGCTGCCCGCCTGCACCGGGCTCCCGGCAGCCGTCACGGACGCGCCGGCGGAGCTCGCCGGGCGCGGCCTGCGCGTGCTGGCCGTGGCCGAACGGCGCCTCGACGAGGGCGAAGAGGAGTCCGAAGCGCTCGAACATCCGTTGCGGCAGCTGGAGTTCACCGGTCTGCTGGCGCTGTCCGACGTACCGCGCGACACCTCCACGGCTCTCGTGAGCGGTCTGCACCAGGCAGGTGTGCGCCCCGTGATGCTCACCGGCGACCACCCGCAGACCGCGCGGGCCATCGCGGGCGACCTGGGCTGGCCGGAGGAGACCGTCGTGGTCACCGGCGACGAGCTGGCGGCCGCGGACCGCGCGGCCCGGGCGCGGATGCTGCGCGACGCGGGTGTGGTGGCCCGGGTGGCGCCCGAGCAGAAGCTCCAGGTGGTGGAGGCGCTGCGGGACGCGGGCCGGGTGGTCGGCATGGTGGGCGACGGCGCCAACGACGCCGCGGCCATCCGCGCCGCCGACATCGGCGTCGGCATCAGCGCCCGCGGCTCGGCGGCCGCGCGCAACGCCGCCGACATCGTCCTCACCGACGACGACCTGACCGTCCTGATCGACGCGGTCGGCGAGGGCCGTGCCCTGTGGCACAGCGTGGCGGACGCCATCGCGATCCTCATCGGCGGCAACGCGGGCGAGGTCGGCTTCGGCATCCTCGGCACGCTGCTGTCGGGCCGGGCGCCGCTGTCCACCCGGCAGATGCTCATGGTGAACCTGTTCACCGACCTGTTCCCCTCGATGGCGGTGGCCGTCACGGAGAAGGAGGGCGAGGCGGACCTGGCGCATGTGGAGGAGGCGTCCGGGGTGCTGGGCGACCCGCTGCTGCGGCAGATCCGGCACCGGGCGCTCACCACCTGCCTGGGCGCGGTCACGGCCTGGCTGATCGGCCGTTTCACCCCGGGCACCGACCGGCGCTCCGGCACCATGGCGCTGTGCGGGGTCGTCGGCACCCAGCTCGTGCAGACCCTCCTCGACCGGCGGGACAGCCGGCTGGTGCAGATCACCTGTCTGGGGTCCGCCGCGGCCCTCCTCGCCGTGGTCCAGACACCCCTCCTCAGCCAGGCCTTCGGATGCACCCCGCTCGGCCCGGTCGCCTGGGCCGGCGTTATGGCGGCGATCGCCCTGGCACTGGCGGGACAGCGGGTGCTGCCCCGCCTGGAGGAGACCGTCGTACGGCTGCTGCCCAGCTCACTGGCGACCACCGGGTCCGGGGCCGCTTGATCTAGACGGCCTCCTCCGGGGGCTGCCCGACAGCCTCCTCGCTGCCGGCCGGCATCCGCGCCGGCTCGCCGGCCGGGACCGAACCGGCTCTCGCCGGAAGGTGGTTGAAGAGCAGGTTCAGCACGATCGGGGACAGGCAGCCCGCGCTGGCGACAGCTTCATCGCGCCGCCCGCGATCAGCGGCACCGCGACGGCGCCCGCGTACATCGCGAGCACGTGCTGCGGCCCGAAGGCGGCCAGTTGCCGTACGGGTGGTATCTCGTCGACGGGGTGCACGTCTTCGGTCGTGGGCATTTGGGCTCCCAAGCGGCGGGTGGAGGTGGCATGCGAGCAGGACGAGACCCGTGAGGGCGTTGCACAGTCTGTTGATTCCGTACGGTTGCCGCTGTGTGTCCTGCCCGCCCGGCGACCGGTGATGCCTCCACCGCGGGACTACGCCGACCGCGCCGCCTCCAGGAGCGTGTCCCAGTCGGAGAGCTTCACCACGCTCCGCCCCAGCCGCGCCCCCAGCTCGGCCTCGGCCCGCTCGATGGCCAGCCAGCCGCCCCAGGGCACGGGTTCGATGCCGGCCGCGCGCAGCGCCGCCACCGCATCCTCCGGCACCTCCGCGCGCGCGAGCACGGGGGCGTCCGCGAGCAGGGAGGTCACGGTCTCCTTGGCGCAGGACCGGTTGCTGCCGATGACACCCGTCGGGCCCCGCTTGATCCACCCGGCGACGTACTCGCCGGGCGATGCCGTGCCGCCTCGGACGACCCGCCCCGCCACGTGGGGCACCGTGCCGCTCGCCGCGTCGAACGGCAGCCCGTCCAGCGGCACTCCGCGGTAGCCCACCGAGCGCAGCACCAACTGCGCGGGCACGTCCTCGTACCGCCCCGTGCCCGTCACCCCGCCCTGGCCGTCCGGCGCGGTCCGTTCGAAGCGGACGGCCCCCACCCGGCCGTCGTCCGCGAGGAGTTCCACGGGACGCAGGAAGAACCGCAGCCGGATCCGCCGTGAGACGCCGGACGGGGGCCGGACGGCCCAGTCGCGCAGCACCTCCAGATTGCGGCGCTGACCCGGCGGCAAGGCGCCGGAGTCGGCCGGGTCGAGAGTCAACTCGGCGGGGTCGACCACGACCTCGGTGCCGGGCAGCGCGCCCAGCTCGCGCAGCTCCTTGGTGGTGAAACGGGCCTGCGCGGGGCCGCGCCGGCCCACCATGTGCACCTCGGCGAGTTCGCTCGCCGCCAGCGCGTCCAGCGCCCCCTGCGGCATGTCCGTCGGCCGCAGTTCCGCCGCGCTCCGCACCAGCATCCGGGAGACGTCCACCGCGACGTTGCCCACGCCGATCACCACCGCCGAGCGCACTCCGCGCAGGAAGCCCGCGTCGGCCGCGTCCGGATGCGCGCTGTACCAGGACACGAACTCGGTCGCCGACCAGCTGCCCGGCAGCTCCTCGCCGGGAATCCCCAGCCGGCGGTCGGTCGCGGCGCCCACGCAGTACACCACCGCGTGGTAAAGGCCGCGCAGCCGCTGCACCGGCAGTCCGCCGGCGCCGTCGCCCACCCGGACCCCGCCCAGGAACCGCACCCGCTCGTGCTCCAGCACCGTCCGCAGGCTGCCCTGCAGGGACTTGATCTTCTCGTGGTCCGGGGCGACGCCGTACCGGACCAGGCCGTACGGGCACGGCAGCCGGTCGAGGACGTCCACGCGCACCTCGGCGTCCCGCTGGACGAGGTTCTGGGCGGTGTAGCACCCGCTCGGTCCGGAACCGACGACGGCGACTCGCAGCACGGCGGTACTCCTGACGCGGAAGGAGAGTGCCTGACTGCTCCAGCATGGCACCGCCGGGCCCGCTCGGGCAGACGCCGGCGGGGTGACGCGATTGCGTGTCCTTCGTATGGAATGTGATCATGCGGTTACGTTGCGTGTGTGCTAGAAGCATCCTTTCTTGATCTTTCTGATCGAAATGCGGAGGACGGCGCGGTGTCCGTGTGGCCCGCGTGGGAGGTGCGTGAGCACGACGGCACCACGTCCTGGCTGCACGTCCGACTGGCCTTCCCCGACGGGGCCCGGGTCGACGCCCTGGCCGTGGTGAGCGGCGGGTGCGTGTCCATCGAGGACGTCACCGCCCGGCCCGCCCTGTCTCTCGACGACCTGACCGTGCTCGCGGACTGGATCGAGGGGCCGCTGTCCGACGCGTGCGCGGCGGCGGCCGGGGAGTCGTACCCGGACGGTGCGCCGGGCCTGGACGGGACCGCGCGGCGCGCCCGGCCGTCCTGGCCGCGCGGGATCGAGGGCTGCCGGCTCCTCGCGCAGCGGTACCGCGCCGCGCAGGAGCAGGGTGCCGACCCGGTGCTCGCCGTGATGCACGCGACGGGGCACAGCCGCCGGCGCTCGCTCAGGCTGATCGCCCAGGCGCGGGACGCGGGCTTCCTGACGCCGCGTCACGCCAGGAGGTAGCCAGCTTTCCTGACGCCGCGTCGCGTCGGAGCTAGGCCGGCCCTGAAACCGCGTCACGTTCGTTACTAGGCCAGCTTCCTGACGTCGCGTCACGCGTGACGGCAGGCGGGGGAGTCCGCCCTCAGGGCGTGCTCGGCCGCTCCTCGGTGGCGAAGAACCGCGAGAGATCCTGCTTGCCCGCGTCGGCGCACGTGTCGCTCTCCGGCGGCACGCCCAGCTCCCAGCCGAGCCCGTACCGCTGGAACAGCTCCGCACGCAGCGCCGGGACGGGCATCGGCACGCCCGGCACGAGCGCCGCGTACACCGCCCCCATCAGCAGCGCCCGCAGCATCGGGTAGTCGGCCGCCACGTCCTCGGCGCCGTAGCGGGCCACCGTGTCGCCGAGCAGCTCCGCCAGCCGCCGCTGCTCGGGGCACTGCACGAAGCCCTCGGCCTGCAGCAGCCCCGCCATGTGCTGGCGCATCAGCACGGGACGGTCGCGCGCCAGCCCCAGGATCGCGTCGATCGCGCGGGCCAGCCGCTCCCGGCCGTCGTCGGTGCGCGGCTCCCGCTCCAGCGCCTCCTCCAGCGTGCGGTGCATCAGCCGGTGGACGGCGGACTGCACCAACTGGCGCTTGCCGGGGAAGTAGTAGGACACCAGTCCGCGCGCCGAGCCGGCGCGGTCCGCGATGTCGGCCAGCGTCGTGGCCTCGAACCCGCGCTCGTCGACCAGCTCCACGGCGGCCTGCAGCAGCCGCTCGCGGGAACGTCGGCGCAACTCTTCGTTGACCGAGGCGCTGCGCGGGGACATGCTGGAAACTCCTGCGTTGACTGGCTGCCAGCCAACTATACTCAACGCAGCGGGTACCGCCACGTGCGGGCCCTTTTCAGGGCTGCCGTCCGTCTGGGGCGACGCGGGGGATCGTCTCAGACGGACGGCGTTGGACCTTCGGGCGGTAGCCGTCCCGCATGCCTGCAGTGGAGGTCGCGGGGGTGGTCGCGATACGCCGCTTGAGCGCTCGCCCGGCTGATGCCCCTGATCGGAGCGCACACCGAACGTGTCCTGAGCGACGCCGACGCCTGCCTCGGATTCCTCACCGCCCAGGATCGCCAGAGCCCGCAGCATCCGCGGAACGCCCGGCTCCATCAAGGGCGCTCACGACGAAGCCCGACTGTGTGAGGTGGGCGGGGCTGAAGAGACGACATCAACGCGCCTGCAGCGCGGAATCGCCGGCGTTCTCCCGGGGCAGCGATGGTCGAGAGGCGGCCCTTGTTCGCGGAGGTTCAGCCCAGCGCGCGCAGGCCGGGGACGAGCGCCACCAGCACCGGGATCACCGGCACCAGTGCGGCGGCCGCCGTGAGCCGCAGCCGGCGCAGTGCCGGGAGGCGGTCGGGCGGGGTCAGCAGCCGGTGCACCCGCTGCGGAACGTGGGCCTGCGGGGCCGGGCTCGGCCCGAACACGCCCCGCTCCTCGTTCAGCCCGACCAGCGCCAGCGCGGTCGTGAGCCGGCCGAAGCGCCGCGAGGCCATGTCGTCGGCGGCCAGCTCCACCAGCCGGTGCATCTCGTCCCGGAACGCGGCGAACACCGGCACCTGCGGGAACCCGCCCGCGAGCGCGGCGGAGCAGTGCAGCAGCCAGTCGTGCCGTGCCTGCGCGTGCCCCTCCTCGTGGGCCAGCAGCGCGTCCAGTTGACGCCCCTTCAGGCGGCGCAGCGCGGCCGTGGTGACGACCAGCCGGGGCGCCGCTCCGGACAGCCACCAGGCGTCGGGACGCTCGCCCTCCAGCACCACCAGCCGGCCGCCCGACGGCTCCTCGCCCGGCAGCAGCGGGGCCCGCACCAGCAGTTCGGCCCGCCGCGCGCGACGCCGGGTCCGGGTCCGTACGACCTCCCGCACCAGCATCGCGAGGCTCCACAGTCCACCGGAGGCGAGGGTCACGGCGGTGGCCGCCGCCCAGTGGCCCGCCGTGCCGAGGGCGTATGCGTCCACCACCGCGCGCGGCGCCCTGGCGAACACGTGCCCGCGCACCGCCTGCCAGGCGGCCGCCGCGCTCAGTGTCATCGACAGCGCGCAGCACAGCAGGACGGCCGCCACGACGCACTGCCACACCCAGAGGGCGAGGACCGGTTCACGGTCCGGCCAGTCGGCCCGGGCGAGCAGGCGCGGGGCGGCGACGGCGGTCAGGGCGCCGAGCAACAGCAGGGCCACGGGGACCATCATGGGCAGCAGCCTATGAGCGCACGGCCGCCCGGCGGTACGGTCCGCGGCGCCGAAGTGACGCAGGCAACGCGCGGGCGACCGTGTGGGCGCGGGGCTCGCCCGGTCGGCACCATGGCCGACGGCGGGTGACGCCCGGCGACGGGTGGGCTCGTGGCTCGCCCGGTCAGCGGCAGTGCCGGCATGGGCGACGCCCTGCGCCCGGTGGGCTCGGGGCTCACATGGTCAGCAGCATGGCCACCATGCCGATCCCCATGGACAGCCGGCACGCCCGGGCCAGTTCCGGGCGGTCGCCCCAGCGCGCCGCGACGGTGCCGCCGGAGGTGACGGCGGCCGGTACGAGGCGGGCGCCGGACAGCAGCACGTACCCCGTGAAGTAGACGAGGAGCGCGCCGGTCACCAGCGGCAGCCCGATGCCGCCGTGGACGTGGTGCTCGGCGGGCGGGGCCTCGGCCATCGCCGCCGACATGTAGACCATCGCCGATGTGCCCACCAGATGGTGCAGATGGTGCGGCCTGCTGCGCGCGGCCCACAGCGCGCGCAGCGCCGCCACCCCGAACACGGCCGCGTACACCGGCCACGTCCACCTCGGCGGCGTGAACACCGCCGCCGGTACGGCCATGGCGGCCATGCCGAAGCCCATCAGCGCCTCGCCGCCCGCGGCCCGGCGCTGCTCCTCGACCTCGCTGCGCATCCGCAGCAGGCAGTAGGCGCCGGTCGCCGCGCACAGCGCGACCAGCAGCCAGGCTGCCGACACCGGTCCGTGCACGCGCACCTCCCCGCTCGACGGTCGGTCGAGGGATGCAGTGCCCACGCTATGCGGCGCGCACGCAAGCGCAAGGTTGTACACGGGGAGCGTTCGGCGGAGCACAGCAGGTGAGCTCGGTCCGGCACAATAATTTACAGATAAAACACATGCTAAATTGATTCCATGAGCAGCGTGACCCGCCTCCGTCTCCCCCTCGCCGGAGTGCTCCGTCTCGGGCGGCCCTCCGACATCTGGTTCAAGCCCGCGCTGAGCGTGGTCGCCGCGGTCGCCCCGCCGAACCTGATCCTGCTGGCTCTCGGCCGCCTCGACCTCGCCATGTACACGATGGCGGGGTCCCTGTGCGCCCTGTACGGCCACAACCGGCCCTACGCCGTCCGCGCCCGCGCGCTCGGCTGGGTGGTGCTCGGCATGCTCGGCGGTGTCGCCGTCGCGCTGCTCGCGGCGTCCCTCACCTCCGACGCCGTCGTCCTCGTCACCGTCGGCGCCCTGATGGCGGCCGTCCAGAAGGCCGTCTGCGACGCCACCCGCATCGGTCCGCCGGGAAACGTGGTCCTGACGTTCATCAGCTCCGCCTCGCTGTTCGCACCGCAGACCCTCGCCCAGGTCCCCGGACACCTCGGGCTGGCGCTCGCGGCCGGCGCCTGGGCCTGGCTCGTCGGCATGGCGCCCGGACTGCTCCGCCCGCACGGCCCCGAGCGCCGCGCCACCGCCCAGGCCCTCGACGCCGCCTCCGTGTACGCGGACACGCGCGGCACCGCCGACGGCCACACCCGGGCCAGAGCCGCGAGCGCCGCCGCCATCCACGCCGCCTGGCAGTCGCTGTCGGCCGCAGGCCCCGACCCCGACCGCACGCGCCGCGCCCTCGAGCACCTTCTCGTCCGTGCCGAGGTGGCCCTCGCCGCGCCCGCAGACTCCGACCCCGCGCGGCTGCGCGGCTGGGCCCGCGCCCTGCGCGGCACCGGGCGTGTCCCGCGTGTCGCGTCCTCGCTCGAGGCAGCCGACGAACTCCTCGGTGTGGATGCCGGGCAGGCCCTTCCACGCCGGCCGCTGCGGCACCGCCTGGGGCCCTTCGCCCCGATCGCCGTGCGCACCGCGGTCGGCTGCGCTCTCGCCGGGTACGTCTCCCTGGCGCTGGGGGTCGGCCGTCCGTACTGGGCGCTGGTCACCGCGGCCTCCCTGTACCAGGCCAACGTCACCCTCACCTGGCGCCGGGGCGTCCAGCGTGTCATCGGCAACCTGGTCGGGGTCCTCGTCTTCGCCGCCCTCGCGCCGCTCGCGCACCTCCACCCGATGGCCCTGGTGCTGTGCTGCCTCGCCCTGAACTTCGGCGCGGAGGCGCTGATCGGGCGCAACTACTGGCTCGGCACCGTCTGCGTCACGCCGATGGCCCTGCTCATCACCGAGTTCGCCCGCACCCAGAACCCGGCCGAGCTGATCACCGACCGGGTCGCCGACACCCTCGTGGGCGCGTTGGTCGGCTTCGTCGCGGCGGTGGCCGTCACCAACCGGCGCAGCGGCGACCGCCTGGAGCACGCGCTGACGGCGGCGGAG
>NZ_JBLEBI010000206.1:0-11158 GCF_047340315.1 Streptomyces sp. AF1A | reverse complement strand
GTCCGGCCCGGCTGCTCCCGCCGCCACGGCGAACCCACAGATCCAACTGATCCCGGCCTCGCCCGAGGGTGCGCTCGACGCCGCAGAGGAGGCGGTCGACCTCCTGTTGGACTCGGGTCGCGCTCCCGGTGACGTGCTTGTGATCACCACCGGTGCCCAGCATCCCTGGGCCGAGCACGAACTGTCCTTCGGGGAAGCCTCCTACTGGGCGCAGCACGACTCAGGTGACGACGTCTTCTACGCGGACGCCGCCGTCGCCTCCCGTGCCGCGTCCCGTCCGGTGGTCGTCGTGGCCCTCAACGGAGGTCCCGCCTCCGCGGCCGCTACCGCCCTTCCGCTGGCCCACTCCCGGGCCGGTGCCCTGCTGATCGTCTGCGGCGACCCGCAGCAGATCAACGCGGTGCTGGGCGCCGGCGTCTGAGCGTCCGGCGCCTCGGGAGCCCCGGGGTGAGGGCGTAGGAGTCCTCCCGGCGGCATCCGTACGGTGCGGTGTTCGGCATCAGCGGGCGTCGCGCTCTGGAACGGCTCACCCGGACGATTCGAGGCCGGCGCATCGGTGGTGGGACCGGGCGCGGCGCGGCCGTTGCTCAGGTGCCCGCAGTGCCGTTGCGCAGGCGTCTGCAAGGCGGTCGCTGTGCCGTTGGCCGTCGCCGGGACATGCCGAGGACAACCCGCGCCTCGAGCGGCGGACGCATGCCGATCCCCGAGGCGCTGCGGTGTTCTTCGGTCTTCTTCAGCGGGCCGCCGCGCGGCGCAGGACCTCGGAGACCGGTCCGCCGGTGCGGGGCGCGAGGGGCGGGGACTCCGCCGTGGCGAAGGGCTCCGGCGCGGAATGGGCGTTGGGACGACGTCCGCCGCGGCCCTCGCCGAGCACCTGCCAGCCGTCCTGGGTCAGCGTGATGTACGCCCCGCATCGCAAGCCGTGCAGCGTGCAGGCGTCGCGCAGCCCCCACATCCAGGCGCCGTCCTCCTCCGTCCAACGCGCGTCGCCTTCCCGGCAGTAGAGCAGGACGGCGGTGCGCACCGGAGTGCGGCGGCGCAGGTCGTGCGGGATGACCCGGCGCAGCTGGGAGAGCAGCGCGTTGCGGAACATCCAGCCGTCCGCGGGTGCCGGACGGCGCGTGAACGAGGCGCTGGCGCGCAGCCGCTCGTCGGGATCGAGGACGGCCACGACCGCTGTGGACGGCTTCGGATGATGACGGGCGTGCAGCCCGCTGACGACCTCACGGGGGTTGCGCAGCAGGGGAATCCCGGCGGCAGCCCATTCCGCCGGCTCAAGCAGACGGCTGGCGGGGGCCGTGGCCGTGGACGTCGAGAACGAGGCCGCCGAGGACGAGGCGAATCCGAAGGTCACGTTCCTCCCTTCGGCTACGCGCCCACACTGCGGGCGAGGTCGGATTCGGGGGAGCGCGCACCGCAGCAAAGCCCAACCGGAACACGAACGAGCAGTGCGGGGAGCGGATCTCAATTCTTCCTGTCGAACTTGGATGCGGCAACGAGCAATTGGGGTCACCGCCGGTTATCGGATGGTGCGTGGCTTATATCCCTACCCACAGAGCCGGCCGGCGACGCCTGGGGCGCCCCGCCAGGGTCCCGGACTGCCCGGCCAAGGTCCCCTGGAGCTGTCGCGTGCGGCCCGGCCGGGGGCGTCAGCCCTGGACGGCGAGCACGAGCGGCAACACCCCTCGTGCACCGGAGCGGCGAAGCAGCCGCGTCGCGACCGCGAGCGTCCAGCCCGTCTCCGTGAAGTCGTCGACCAGCAGCACCGGGCCATGCGCCTCGGCCAGTGCCAAGGCCAGGTCGGACGGCACCGTCAACGCACCGTCGAGGGCCTTCAGCCGCTGAGCGCTGTTGCTGCGCGGCACCCGTGGCACGTCATCGGCGTACGCCACGGATCCGAGCAGCGGCAGCCGCCCGATCTCGGCGATCCGCGCGCCCAGGGAGCGGATCAACCGGGGCCGGGTGCGCGAGGCCACGGTGACCACGCCCACCGGCCGGGGCTGGGCCTCGGCCGCACCGGTCGCCCAGCCGCCGGGTCCCCGGGCCCAGTCGGCCAGCACATCGACCACGGCGCGCGCCACGTCGTCCGGTACGGGAGCGTCCGGCGTCTGCGGCGCGAGCAGCGGACGGAGCCGATTGCCCCAGCCGATGTCCGAGAGGCGGCCGAGAGCCCGCCCCGGTGACGCCTGCTCACCGGCGGGGATGCGCCCCTTGAGATCGATGCCGATCGCGGGCAGCCCGGTCGGCCACATACGACGGGGCTCCACCTCGACCCCGGCACGGCCCAGGTCGCTGCGTGCCGCGTCCAGTGCCGCCGTGGAGGTGCCGGCGGTGAAGCGCGGTCCGGCGCAGTTGTCGCAGCGGCCACAGGGCTTGGCGCCCTCGTCGTCCAGCTGGCGTTGCAGGAACTCCATCCGGCACCCGTCGGTGGTCACATAGTCGCGCATCGCCTGCTGTTCGGCCGCGCGCTGACGGGCCACCCAGTCGTAGCGCTCGGCGTCGTAGGACCACGGCTGCCCGGTCGCGGTCCAGCCGCCCTTGACCCGGCGCACTGCTCCGTCCACGTCGAGGACCTTCAGCATGGTCTCCAGGCGTGAGCGGCGCAGCTCGACCAGGGGTTCCAGGGCGGGCAGCGACATCGGTCCCTCCGCGCGGGCGAGGACGTCCAGCGTGCGCCGGACGAGGTCCTCGGCGGGAAACGCGAGCGACGCGAAGTACTCCCAGATCGCCTCGTCCTCCCTGCCCGGCAGCAGCAGCACCTCGGCGTGCTCGACGCCTCGGCCGGCCCGGCCCACTTGCTGGTAGTAGGCGATGGGGGAGGAGGGCGAGCCGAGATGGACGACGAAACCCAGGTCGGGCTTGTCGAAGCCCATGCCGAGCGCGGACGTGGCGATCAGCGCCTTGACCCGGTTGGCCAGCAGATCGTCCTCGGCCTGCTGCCGTTCGGCATTCTCCGTCCTGCCCGTGTACGAGGCGACGGCGTGGCCGTGCTGTCGCAGAAAGGCGGTCACCTCTTCGGCGGCGGCGACGGTGAGCGTGTAGACGATGCCGGAGCCCGGCAGCTCGTCGAGATGGTCGGCCAGCCAGGCCATCCGGTGCGCCGCGTCCGGGAGCCGCAGCACACCCAGGCTCAGGCTCTCCCGGTCCAGGGGCCCGCGCAGCACCAGGGCGTCCGATGTCCCTCCGGTGCCGAGCTGGTCGGCGACGTCGGCGGTCACACGAGCGTTGGCCGTGGCAGTGGTGGCCAGTACCGGAACGCCCGGCGGGAGATCGCCGAGCATGGTGCGCAGCCGCCGGTAGTCCGGACGGAAGTCGTGGCCCCAGTCGGAGATGCAGTGCGCCTCGTCCACGACCAGCAGACCGGTCGCCGCAGCCAGCTTGGGCAGGACCTGGTCGCGGAAGTCGGGGTTGTTCAGCCGCTCGGGGCTGACCAGCAGCACGTCGACCTCGCCGGCGGCGATCTCGGCCTGGACGGTCTCCCACTCCTCGGTGTTCGCCGAGTTGATGGTCCGGGCGTGGATGCCGGCCCGGGCCGCCGCCTCCACCTGGTTGCGCATGAGCGCGAGCAGGGGCGAGACGATCACCGTCGGCCCGCTTCCTGCGGCCCGCAGCAGGGAGGTCGCCACGAAGTACACCGCGGACTTGCCCCAACCCGTGCGCTGCACGACCAGGGCCCGGCGCCGCTCGGCGACCAGTGCCTCGATCGCCCGCCACTGGTCCTCCCGCAGCCGGGCCGCGCCCGTGGCATCCCCGACGAGCCGGGCGAGGACGGCGTCGGCCTGCGCCCGGAGATCCGCGTTGCTCGTGTGCTCCATGCGTTCCATACAACAGGACGGGACCGACAACCGGGCGGGCCCGGGCCAGGGCTGTGGACAACTCGAAACAGTCTTGTCGTGTCCCTGATTCGACTTATCCACAGGTACAAGCGGAACTTCAAGATCCGCGAGATCGTCGGCGCATGACGAATCACAGCGAAACGACCGGACCGTCCGAAAGCAGCGACATCCCGGGCCAGGAGTCTCTGACCGGGCCCTCCGTACACGCCACGCAGGTCACTCTGCGCACACCGGCCGAACTGGCCGATGCCCTGCCCTACCTGCTGGGCTACCGACCGGAGGACAGCATGGTCCTGGTCGCCCTGCACGACCGCGACGGCAAGGGCAGGTTCGGCGGCCGGGCCCGGCTCGGCATCCCCGCCAACCGGGAGGACTGGAAGCCGGCCGCGCGGCAACTGGTCCATGGGCTGATCACCGGCAGTGAACGACGCGGTGCCCGGCCCGAACAGATGGTGGCCTACGTCTGCCAGGAGCCCGCCCCTGGAGAGACGGGCCGTGACGTCAAACGACGGCTGGCCCCGCTCGCCCATGCGCTGCGCACCGAGTGCGGCGACCTCGAGGTGCCGGTCATCGAGGCACTGTGCATCTCGGACGGCCGTTTCTGGTCCTACTGCTGCCCGGTCGAGGGCTGTTGTCCGGAGGACGGCTCCCCGATGGGCATTCCCGGCACCTCCGTCCTGGCCGCGGCGGCCACCTACGCCGGCATCAAAGTCCGGGGCACCCTCAAGGAGTTGCACGCCCGGCTGCAACCCTGGGAGACCTCCGCGGCGCTGGATCAGGAGATCGCCCTGGACACGGCCGGCCGGAATCTGGTGCCCCGCATCCTCGACGAGGCGACCCGAGCGGAGGTGGCCGAGGAGACCCTCGCCCTCGCGGAGCGGATCATCCGCCGCTTCGCCGCGGCGGCCCCGGTGTCCGGCACGCATCCGGCGGACCTGCGCGACGACGACCTGCTCGGACACGACGAGGCGGCCACGCTGATCCTCGGGCTCCAGGACCGCACGACCCGCGACCGGGCGGCCGCATGGATGGAAGGGGACGAGGCGGGCCCGGCCCTGCGGCTCTGGCGGGCCCTGGCCCGCCGCTGCGTCGGGCCCTACGGAGAGCACGCCGCCGCTCCGCTGACACTGGCCGGATGGGTCGCCTGGTCCGCGGGCGACGAAGTGGAAGCCCGCGAGGCGTTGGCCATGGCGCTCGGCGCGGATCCCGACTACCTCTTCGCGCGTCTGCTGCACCAGGCGTGCAACGAGGGCCTGGACCCGGAGTCGATCCGCCGCTGCCTGCGCGCGGAACGCGCGGGACGCACACCGGCGGAGAACGGGAAGAGCCCCCGGCCTGCGGATTCCGCGGAGCCGGAGCCGGCGGACGAACCGGCGCGCACCGGCCGTACGCAAACCGCGGCCCCGGCACCGGGCACGCGGTCGGTGGATCAGTGCGGTGCATCGAGTCCGAATACTGGCGCTCGCCGACGCCGCCGGGTGCGATCCGCAGCGGTCGGTGACGGAGTGCGCGCGCCACGTGCGGCGGGCGGCCGACGCAGGCCGGCCGGAGCCCCGCCCCGGACGTCGGCCGCCGAATCCGCGCGACCCGTCAGCCGACGCCAGGACACCGCACGTGCCGCAGGCGCCGGCCAAGCCACGGGCAGGGCTGCTTCGCCGGAGGGGGCGCGCCGCGAGCCGGAGGGGGAGGGATGATCCCCTTGCCGGGAGCCACGGGCCGGCACCCGACCAGGCCATCACCGCCCCTCCCGGACAGGAGGGGTCCCGGCGGGCTGAGGACCCGGGTGGACCCCAACGGGAACGGATGGCCGGACTCTGCGGATCGCCGGCCCCGGGGCGGGCCGTCAGCCGCTTGCGAGCACCGGCCCGGGGGCGGGCCGCCAGTCGCTTCCGAGCCCCGACCGAGCAACGGCCCGCAGGACAACATGTGCCTCCCGCCACACCGCCATTCGGTCGGCTTCTGCGAGGTGGGCCGTGACCCGGGCGAGTCCGTGTCCGTTCACCTGAGTGGCGGAACGCCTGGACTGGCCCTGCCGCCGCACGACCACTGTCCGCCCGGGCACCTCACCGGTCGCCCAGCACGTCCGAGGCGCACCGAGCGCAGAAGAAGCCACCGCATGCACCAGCAGCCGACTCCGCCCTCTGCCGACGAAGCGCGTCCGCCCCGAAGCGCAAGCGAGCCGCTCCCGATGGACGGGGCCCGCACCATCGCGGCGCAAACTATGGGCGCACCACCTCCGCCGCCCTGGGATCTCCCGCGGGATCCCTCTCCGAACACTTCGGCACCTCATGCCAGGCCGTCGTCCCAGGCCGGGAACCGCCATCGCCGACCGGCCACCGCCTCGCCACCACGCACGGCCCGGGGCGCCCGTGAGGCGCCCGAGTTGCCGTCCACGCACACGGCGCTGATCTGCGTCGCCCTGCCCGGCCTCGTCATCTCCGGTCAGCTGGGACAACTGGACGGCCGGGGGCTGGACGGGTTCTACCGAGGCGGCAGGCGACTGCTCTCGCGGTGCCAGGTCCGAGTGGCCGGACGCGAGCCGGTTGCGGTGCAGGCCAGGATGACCGGAGCGGACAGCGCCCGCTTCGTGGCCGCCCTGCGGGCCTCACCCGCGGCCGGGCCCGACCCGGATGTCGTGGTCGAGCGGACCCGACACGCCGACGGCACCGAGCGGATCACGCTGCGGAACACCGCCCTGCGTCCGTTGCGCCTGCCCCTCGAGGTCGCCCTCGGCACGGACCTCGCGGAACTCGGCGCCATCGCCTCCGGCAGGGCAATGCCCGAAGTCCCTCCCAGCGTCCACGGTTCGGGGCTGCGCTGGGCCTCGGCCGGTGCCGCCGTAAGCGTCACCAGCGAGCCTCCGCCCCGCGACGCCCTCGCGTCCGCCGGACTGCTGCGCTGGGAACTGGATCTGCCACCGGGTGGCACGGCAGGCGTGGAGCTGCGGGTACGCCTCGATGGAGCCGCTCCGCCGCGGGCCGCGGGACATGTCGGGACCAGCCCGCTCGCCCCGGCCCGGGCGGCGGGCGACGACCCCCGTGTGGGACCGATACTGCAGGCAGCCGTCGCCGACCTCCAGGCACTCCTCCTGCGCGACCCGGCGCACCCTTCCGACGCCTGTCTCGCGGCGGGCGCTCCCTGGCGCTGCGGGATGGCGCCGGCCGAAGCCCTGGCCGCAGCCCGCATGACCCTGCCTCTCGGCACCCGTCTCGCGGCCGGCACGCTACGTGCCCTCGCCCGCACCCAGCTTCCCGGCCCAGCTCCCCAATCCGGCTTGATCCCCGGGCCACGACGAGACGCCGGGCCGTTCCTCCCGCCGGGCTGTACGGGAACGGAGGCCACGCTGCTCTTCCCCGCCCTGCTCGCCGAGGCGCGCCGCTGGGGGCTTCCGGAGCAGCAGACGATCGAACTGCTGCCCGCGGCCGAGCGTTGCCTGGCCTGGTTGCGGACCGCCGTCGGTGACGGCCCGTACCTCACGGACCCACAGCCCGGGGGCCCCATCCGCTGTGAGACACAGGCCCACGCGTATCGCGCGGCTCTGCTCGGCGCCGACCTTCTCGACGCCTACGACAGGCCAGGCGCCACCGACCTGCGGCAGTGGGCCCGGACCCTGCGAGCCGCCTTCCGGGCCGACTTCTGGGTCGAGGAGGGCGCCGGGGGACGCCCGGCCGCGGCCCTGGCGCCGAACGGCAGGCCCCTGCCGCAGATGGGTTCCGCTGTCGTCCACCTCCTGGACACCGGTCTGCTCGGCTCCGGTCGGCCGGCTCCCGGCCTGCTCGACGAGGCGCAGACCGGACAGCTCGCCCGGCTGCTGGGCAGCCCTGCCATGGACACGGGCTGGGGACTGCGCGGGCTCGGCGCCGAGGAGCCGGGCTACAACCCGTTCGGTCACCGGACCGGCGCCGTGCGGGTCCACGAGACCGCGCTCGCCGTCGCCGGACTGGCCGCCGCAGGATTCGAGAAGGAGGCCTCCGGGCTGTTGAGAGGACTGCTGGAAGCGGCGGAACACTTCGGTCAGCGCTTGCCCGAGATGTTCGCCGGCGAACAGCGTTCTGCGGGCAGCGCTCCCTCTCCGCATCCCGCGGCCTGCCGGCCGGCGGCCACCGCCGCGGCTTCCGCGGTCCTGATGCTCACCGCCGTGGTGGGAATCCGCCCCGACGCCCCCGCGCGCACGGTCGTCCTGCGCCCCGTCCGCGGCGCTCCGCTGGGCGCACTCGGCCTGACCGGGCTGCGCGTCGCCGGCGCACCCTTCGCCGTACGGGTCAGCCGGCTGGGACTGGCGATGGTGGAGGAGGTGGCGGACGGCCTGCAACTGGGAACGTGACGCCGTACGACGTGCCAGGACGACGTACGGGAGCCGAGCCCGCGCCTCATTGCGCGACGAAGCGGAACCACCGGCGGGGCGATGCAGAACCGCCACCGGTGCGACCCGCCAAGGGAGTGTTTATCGTCAGGCAGACGACTATGATCGCGGCATGCCCTACGACCCGTCAGCCTTTCCGCCCTTCGCCGTCACCGTGGACCTCGTCGTGCTGACCGTTCGCCGCCATGCCCTGTGCGCGCTGGCGGTGCGCAGGGGCGAGCCCCCCTTCCAGGGGCGGTGGGCGCTGCCCGGCGGATTCGTACGGGCAGACGAGGACCTGTCCCAGGCGGCGGCGCGCGAGCTGGCCGAGGAGACCGGGCTCTGCGTACACGATCCCTCGGTGCCAGCCCAGGACAACGGCGCCCACCTGGAGCAGCTCGCCACCTACGGCGACCCCAAGCGGGACCCGCGGATGCGCGTGGTCAGCGTCGCGCACCTCGCGCTGGCCCCCGACCTGCCCGCCCCGCGCGCGGGAGGCGACGCCAGCAACGCCCGCTGGGCGCCGGTCGAGGAACTGCTCCAGCACGGCGGTTACGGCCGGGACGGCGAGCCCCTCGCACCGCTCGCCTTCGATCACGCCCAGATCCTCGCCGACGGAGTCGAGCGGGCCAGGTCCAAGATCGAGTACTCGTCGCTGGCCACCGCGTTCTGCCCGCCCGAGTTCACCGTCGGAGAGCTGCGCCGGGTGTACGAGGCGGTGTGGGGTGTGGCCCTCGACCCGCGCAACTTCCACCGCAAGGTCACCGGGACCCCCGGCTTCCTCGTCCCGACGGGAGGCACGACCACTCGCCAGGGCGGCCGTCCCGCCCAGCTCTTCCGCGCAGGCGGCGCCACGCTGCTCAACCCCCCGATGCTGCGCCCGGAAGTCTGACCGACCCGGCGGCGGCCCCCGCCGGAGCGACTGGGGCCGACCGCGCCGGGCCCAGTCTCCGTTGCGTCGAATGGTGGACAGGACCGGTCAGGAGGCGCGGGACTCGACATCGGATTCCCCCCATACACGAAAAAAACGGACATCGCACGCTATCTTGCTGCAGGTGATCCAGGCCTTCGGACTGACCAGCAACTCCCGCAAGGCGCGGCCGCCCGCCGTCGACGACGTTTCCTTCGAAGCGCCCGCCGGCCAGGTCACCACGCTCCTGGGGGCCGCCGGTGCGGGCAAGACGACGGCGCTCAGACTCATGCTCGAACTGCAACAGGGCCGCGGCATCACGTACTTCAAGGGGCGTCCCCTGCACCGGATCGCCCATCCGTCGTGGGAGGTCGGCGTGCTCCTCGGCGACGTACCGGGCCACCCCGCCCGCTCGGTGCGCGGCCACCTGCGCATGCTCTGCGCGGCCTCGGGAGTCCCCGCGCGCCGCGCCGACGAGGTCCTCGAAGTGGTCGGCCTCGTCAGCTTCCGTGAGGAGCGCCTCGGCACGCTCTCGCGCGGCATGGACCGCCGGCTCGGGCTGGCGTGCGCCCTGCTGCCCGACCCGCACACCCTCGTCCTGGACGAGCCCGCCGAGGGCCTTTCCGCCCGCGAGGCGAACTGGCTGCACAGCATGCTGCGGGCCCACGCCGAGCAGGGCGGCACGGTACTGATGACCACGGCCGACCCCAAGGAGGCGGCGCGCACGGCCGACCGCGTCGTCACCCTCGACGGCGGCAGAATGGTGGCCGACCAGGCGGCGAGGGACTTCGCCCGTAACCGGCTGCGTCCGCGTGTGGCCGTGCGCAGCCCCCACGCCGCACGCCTCGCGGCCCTCCTCGCCAAGGAGGCGCGCACCAACCGCCGCTCCGTCGAGGTCGTACGGGAGGGCGGCAACCGCCTCTCGGTCTACGGCAGTACGACCGCCGACGTCGGCGACACGGCTTTCCGGCACGGCATCCTGATCCACCAACTCGCCGACGAGGTGGGCGACATGGGTGCGGGCGCCGGCGCCGGGCGCGACGGCGTCACGGATGCGGAGAGTGCGGCGCCCGAGCGGGAGCCGGCCGTGCCGGACGCACCGCCGGCGGATGCGCAGCAGACCGTGCCCGACACCAGGCCGGGGGAGCGGAAAAGGCCAGTGCCGACTGCCCCGCCGGAGCAGCCGGAGCCGGCCGGGGACCGCCCCCCGGTGGAGCGGGGACGGGCCGTGTTCGGCTTCTCGGCGTCGGAACCGGTCACCGCCGCGCTCGGCCCGCCGACGGCCGAACGACGCTATGGCGGAGCGGGCGGCACGCAACGGGAAGACACGGCGCCCGCGCCGCCGGCGACGGATTCGAGCACCCTCGTGCTGAGGCGGTCGACGTCGGAGCCGAACAGCTCGGGCCTCGAGTCGTCCGCGGCGCGACACCTCCCCGCCCGCGGCGACTGGTCCACGGCTGAGCGAAGCGCTGGGCTGTCCGCTGTACCGTCGCCGGAACAGGGCGTTGGTGAGGCGTCCGAGTCCTTGTCGAAGGACCAGGCCGCTGCCACGTCGCCCTTCCCCTCCGAGGTGCCGGACGGCGCAGCGGCGGAACCCGCGCCGGCGGAGCACACAGCCCCGGCAGCAATCCTGTCCGACGAGCGGGCGGAAGCCGCGGCGGACCGGTCCTCGGGGGAGCCGGGGCAGGATGCGTCGAGGCTTGCCCCGGCCGACGAAGAGCGGGCCTCGCCGGTTCACTCGGCGTGGGAGCGCGGGCAGGTGGACGCCGGCGAGCACTCGTCGCACGGGACGACACCCGGCCACGGGACCGTGCCGGACCGCAAGGACACCGCCCGCGCCTCGGCGTCGAGCGGCGCGGACGCGGAAGCCGATGACATGGCGCGGGCGGAAGGTCTCGTCGGGTCCGCCGGTGAGAACTCCTCGGCCGCGCCCGTCGAGGCGCTCGCTCGCGCCGAGGGCGGTCCGGCGGCGGCAGCGACCACCGTGGCCGACGCCGGTCGCCCCAGGGCGGTCGCGGAGTCGCGGCCCGGCAGCGTCCGCACACTGGTGGGCATCCCCGCCAGCCGCTC
>NZ_JBLEBI010000205.1:0-11621 GCF_047340315.1 Streptomyces sp. AF1A | reverse complement strand
GGCCGCCCGGGGGCGCGCGCATCCCGCAGCCCCACGGCGTTGTCCCGCTGTCCTCACGCGGCCGGCCGGCGCCGCCCTCGCACCCCGGCGCACGCCGCATCCGCCGATCGGGCAGCCGGGCGGGGGCAACGCACCCTCGTGGTGCGGGCTGTTGAGGCCCGGGACCGGGAAGGGAACAGGCACACGCCTTTGAACGAATGTCGGACATGGGCGGTTTGCGTTGGCCGTTTCCCTTCGGCTACTGTCCAGGCTCTCTGGACGAATCGTCCAGAGAGGTTGGACGGCGGGGTCGGCGCGTGCCTGCGCGGTCCCCGGGGGTGCCGGCCGCCCGGGGTGACCGACCGGGCGGCCGGGGTCCGTGCGACGCACGTCGCGCCCGCGGTGCGGCTCCTTTGACCGCCGGCGGCCCGGTGGCCGGCAGCGCCGGGCGGGCCGGCGGGGAGCAGACGGCTGCGCCCGGCCCGGCTTTCGCGTTCGCCTCCGTCCCTTTCCCTGACGTCCTTTCACGAAAGGCTCACCCCATGAACAACGACCGGCTCGAGGCCGAGACCGCCGAACTGCTGCCCGGCCGCGAGGCGCTGGGCAGGTTCTCGTTCAACTTCACCAGGATGACCACCGTCTCGAAGAAGATCGCGCACGTGGACGCCCACAACGAGTCGATGGCGGTGAACCAGAACGCGCCGTTCGCGCTCGCCCAGTCCCAGGCCTCCCAGGCCATCAGCGTCCGGCAGTAGCCCGGCGGGCCGGCGCAGGGGCACCCCCGGGCGGGCGTGCCCCTGCGGCGCCGCGGGGATCCGGGCTCACCCGGCATGCCGGGTGAGCGTGCAGGTTGCGGGCGGCCAGTCTCTGCGGCGCCCGGCAGTTGGGCAGGCTCGCTCCGTGGGCGGGCCGGTCCGCGAACGCCGGGCGGACGGCAGCCCGGGGTGTTTGCCGGCAGCACGCCGGCGGGGTGCACCGGCCCCCGCACGCATCCCTCCGCCCGTCCATGACCTCAAGCGGCACGAACAAGTGGGTTCACGTGAGCAGTCCACACCCCCAGGGCCTGCGTACCCGCGCAGAACAACTGCTGCGGGCAGGGCACCCGGTGAAGGAGGTGGCGCGGCAACTCGGCATCCCCGTGCAGACCGTCTACCGCTGGCGGCGCTCGGGTGCGCCGGCCTCGGACCTGGCCCGCGCCCGCGCCCGCATCGACGAACTGGAGAGGGAAGTCCTGCTGTGCCGCGACGTCATCGCCACGATGCGGCAGTTGATGCCCCCAAAAGACGGTACGAGGTGATCCACCGCATGGTGCCGCAGGGCTCTTCGCCGCGCCGGATCGCCGCACTCCTGGGCGTCTCCCCCTCCGGGTACTACGCCTGGCGCGCACGCGGCCCCTCGCCCCACGCGCTGCGCCGCGCCTGGCTGACCCGCCTGATCCGCGACATCCACCAGGCCTCCAACTCCACCTACGGATACCGCAGGGTGCGGCAGGAACTCTTCGACCACTACGGCCTGAAGGTCGGCCACACCACCGTGGAGCACCTCATGAAGGAGGCCGGGCTGCGCGGGCAGGCAGGACGCCGGCACGCACCGGGCATGCGGGAGGGCGCCCGCACCCCCGGCTCGCGCTGGATCGTCGACGTGCTCGCCTTCACCACGCCCGAAGGCGCGCTGCATGCGGCCGTCGTCCTGGATGCCGCATCCGGCCGCCTGATCGGCTACAGCACCGCCACGACAGCACACCGCGCCCTCGTCCACCACGCCCTCGCGGCCGCCCTCGCCCGCGCCGCCCGCACCCGACCGGCCGCCGCCCACGGCGCGCACGAGGCCCTGCCGGCCTGCTCCTTCACCGAGCGGGCCGGCTCGCTCAGCTGCGGCCCCGTACGCAAAGGGGCCGGCGACCGCTACGACCATGCGGTCGCCGACGCCTTCGGGCACACCCTGCGCCGCGCACTGGGCGCCTGCTGCCGGCCGGGCCCCCACGTGCTCGAGGACCGGCTGCGCACCCTCCTCGACAACTTCACCCGGCAGACCTGAAAAGGGCCGTCCACCCGGCCGGCCCCCTTTCCACCAAGGCGGATCACATTGGACACGACACCACCTCTGCCCGCCACCGGCGGCCCCCAAGCCGGCCCCCGAGCCGGCCTCCACACCAGGCAGGACACCTCCACCGCCCACGCTCACCGGCTGCGCCTGTACGGTGCCCTGGACCGGGTGTGCGTTCCCCTGGCCGCCGCCGACGTCCAGGCCGTCTTCGCACTGGCCGAACTCGACTGCTCCACCGTGCACGCCGTCATCGACTGGATCGAGGCGGCACGCACGCTGCCTTGCTCGGCAAAAGTGACGGCCCCCACGGTGCGCGGCAGACGCTCGCCGTGACTACCGGGTGCCGTCCGCCTGCAGCAACGACTCCACCAGGACGGCCACGTGCCGGCGATCCGTCGGGCTGAGCTTGTGCACGCTCGCAATCAGGATCGCCACCTCGGGATCCGCCGCCTCGGGCGCATCCTGCAGATACAGGTTGACGCCCGCCGCCTCGGCGGCGGCTCGCTGCACCGGCCCCACCGGGATGCCCAACCCCCTGGCCAGGCCCTCCACCGTGGTCTGCTGCGGCATCTGCGCCAGCCGCGCCGACGTCGCCAGATGATGGACCGTCGAACGGGAGATGCCACCGCGGCGCGCCACATCGCTGTAGGACCAGCCGTTCTGATCCAACTTGCGCCTGATCATTTCCTGCAGTGAGTTGGGCACGCCGGTTCTTCCTGTGAAGAGGGAGCCACCGCCTGTCACCGAGTCTAACGGCCCTGCCGCCAGGGCGTTCTGCACCTTCTTCTCCACCCCCGCCCTGCGCTACCCTGCCCCCGGCCACGCGGCTCCGCCCCCACCCGCGAACCAGCACGGCCGGCCGCCGCGCACGCACGAGCACATCCGCCAAGACCACCGCCCCGCCACCAGCCGCGCCGGGCACCCGCGCCATGCCCCCGGCACCCGGCCGGCCGCCCTGCCCGCCACGCACCGCGGCAACCGGCGAAACCCCCTGCGGCGTCGCACCGCCGGCCCTCCTGCGAGGTCGGCCCTGCTCACACCGCAGCGCCGCACGGCAGGCGATGGCCGCCCCACCGCACCAGGCGCGTCGGCTGCGGGCTAGGTGAAGTGCACCAGTATGCGGCCGGTGTTGCC
This sequence comes from Streptomyces sp. AF1A, assembly GCF_047340315.1. Taxonomy (NCBI): domain Bacteria; kingdom Bacillati; phylum Actinomycetota; class Actinomycetes; order Kitasatosporales; family Streptomycetaceae; genus Streptomyces; species Streptomyces sp. AF1A. Next base: position 8,462 of record NZ_JBLEBI010000205.1, on the reverse strand, counting down.
CGGATCGGTCTCCCGGCGCACGTACAGCTTTTGGATGTGCTTCTGGTCGAGGAAGGCCATCACGCGCCGGTTAAGCTGCCCCGACCCCTTTCCCGGAATGATCTCGGCGACCGGGTCCCCGGAGCGGGCGGCCGCGAAGATGAACCGGCGCAGGGCGAGCTCGATGTCGCGGTTGTTCCGGAAGATCGGATGCAGATCCAGGCTGAGCACGACGACTCCTCTCCTGCGCGGCCGCGGCCCTCGAGCCCAACCGGTGCGTGCAGCGATGACAGGCGATGACAGCAAGTCTGACGCGTGCACCCGGATGCCGGACATCGCGGGCAGCGACTTCTGGCTGTGTTCACGAGTTCCGGTTCTGGCTCAACTTCCGTGCTGAGTGACGCTCCGTTACGGCTGAACATCGAAGAGAGCAATGGAAGGGGGTGGCGGGGCAAGCACTGCGCGAAGGCGCGTCAGTATGGCTCGCCACTGCTTCCAGTCCTCCGGGTTGCGTCCTGGGAAGTGGTGTACGGGTTCCCACCTGATCCGGGTGTTCGGCCTGGCGTCGGAGTGAGTGCCCGGATATGAGAACGGCCACCGGCTGATCTTCGAGTTGTCGAAGCTCGAAGGAGATCAGCACGATGACCGCACCCGACAGTCTGTCCCTGCACGCCCTCGCCGAGGAGAACCTCGCCGCGGCGAGTCCCGATCTGCTGCGCGCGATGATCAAGACATTCGCCGACGCCCTCATGTCCGCCGAGGCTGACGCCCTCTGCAACGCCGAATACGGGCAGGTCAGCGACGAACGCGTCAACCACCGCAACGGCTACCGCCCACGCGAGTGGGACACCCGCGCCGGGAGCGGGTGGCCTCCGCTTGGCCATCGCTCGTGAGATTCGGCCACGGAGACCCTACAGCTGCCGTCTTCGTCCTGCGGAACGGATCGTGAGTGCGGCTCCCGGCGTGGGGGTACGTTCGGAGCGCGCAGCCTGGTGGCCGCCAGGAGGTCGTGCGAGAGAGGTCGTGTTCGGTCAGGCGTCCTGTGCTGCGAAGCCGTGGCGCCACGTCTCATGTTCGAGTTGCCATCCTCTGGACCGGGCCAGGGCATTGGACGCCCCCCGTGCCCAGTTCTGCCGCCCTGAAGTGGCTTCGGGGGCAGGGACGCCCAGGGCTTCGCTCAGGACGGGCAGCCACTGGCGACCCTGGGCCGGCTCGTTGTCCACGATGTTGACAGGGCCCGAGGGCCAGTCGAGGGCAGCGACGGTGGCTCTTGCAGCGTCGGCGACGTGGACGAATGACGTGACGGAGCGGTCCGCCTCGAGGTATGCGAGCAGACGGGCGGTCGGGTCACCTGCCAGGGCCGCGGCGACTGCGCCGCCCGGCGCGTACCAGGTGCCGGGGCCGTACAGGATGCCGTATCGCAACGCCACGGCAGTCTCCAGCTGAGCGGCGGTTTCCTCCAGCGCGCGGATGCCGTCCACCATGCCTCCTCGCGGCTGCGCTGCCCCAATGTCGAGCGGGACGGTCTCGTCCGCCGGTGTTTCTCCCGGCGCGTACGCCCAAGACATTGATTGAGCGACGATCTTTCGCACCCCGGCGGCCCTGGCTGCGTCGACCAGGTTGCGTGTCCCCTCCCGACGCAGCCGGTTGGTCGCTTCTCCGTCTGCGTCCGACAGGGCGGTGAGCTGATGAATCACTGCGTCAGGTGCGGACTCGGTCATCACCTGCAGCAGACGGTCTGCGTCGAATACGTCGGCTTGGACGGCTGAGGCGCCTTGGCGTCGCACGCGCTCGGCTCCTGTGGGCGTCCGGGAGAGTCCTGTGACGTGATGTCCGGCGTCCAGTAGCAGCGGGACGAGCAGTCGGCCGACCGCTCCGGTGGCGCCGGCAATCAAAATGCGCATGGGAATCACTCCTTCACTCGGTAAGAGAATCGGTCTTCGAGGAGACGCGATTCAAGGGGAGGTGTGGATATTATGAATGGCTATGGATTATGGCTTAGATCTTTGATCCCCTCGTGCTTTGATTCGGGTGGTTTTTCACGCGCCGACCGCTAGTTGTTGATCAGCCCAGACGAGTTTGCCGTCCGGGATGTGGCGGGTTCCCCATCTGCGCGCCAGTTCGGTGACGAGGTGGAGGCCGCGGCCGTGCTCCTCGGCGGCTCCGGGGTGGCGCAGTTGTGGGTGGCTGTGGCTGACGTCGGAGACTTCGCAGGTCAGCATCTCGTGCCGGATGAGTCGCAGGCCGATGGTGCGGCTGCTGATGCAGTCGCCGTTGCCGTGGATGATGGCGTTGGTGACCAGTTCGCTGACTATCAGTTCCGTGGACTCTGCGAGGTGTTCGAGTTTCCATTGGGTCAGTTGGCGCGTGGCCAGGGCCCGGGCCCGGGCGACGGCAGCAGGCGTGCTCGGGAGCCGCCAGGAGGCGATCTGGCCTGGGCTGAAGGAGCGAGTCCGTGCCAGGAGGAGCGTCACATCGTCGCTCGGCGTTTTGGTCGGCAGTGTGTCCACCGCGGACGAGCACAGGTCCTCGAGCGTGAGGCCGGGTTGTGCGAGCGCAGCGCGCAAGCGGTTCATGCCGTCGCTGACATCCTGGTCGCGGGCCTCGATCAGTCCGTCGGTATAGAGGGCGAGCACGCTTGCCTCGGGCAATTCCAGGGTCACGGATTCGAAGGGGACCAGACCGAGGCCCAGTGGAGCGCCGGCAGGCAGGTCGGGGAAGGTGACGCTGCCGTGCGGGTCGATGATCGCGGGTGGCGGGTGGCCGGCCCGTGCGATGGTGCAGCACCGGGTGACCGGGTCGTAGACGGCGTAGAGGCACGTGGCAGCCATCGCGGGCTCGGCCGGCTGCCCGGGGCCGGCTTTCGTCTCGATGAGGTGGGTGATCTGCTCGTCAAGGCGGGCAAGCAGCTCGTCAGGGGGCATGTCCATGTCGGCGAGGGTCCGCACAGCGGTGCGGAGTTGGCCCATCTTCGCCGCCGCGCTGATGCCGTGCCCGACCACGTCGCCGACGACCAGGGCGACCCGGGCGCTGGACAGCGGGATGACGTCGAACCAGTCACCGCCGATGCCATGATGGCTGTCGGCCGGCAGATAGCGCCAGGCCACGTCGGCGGCCGATCCGCCTGAGACATGGTGCGGGAGCAGGAGACGCTGCAGGACGAGAGCCGCAGAGCGTTCGCGCGTGTATTGGCGCGCGTTGTCGAGGGCCAGTGCGGACCAGCTCACAAGTTCCTCGGCCAGGAGCAGGTCATCCTCCTCGAATGGCCTCGGGTTCTTCGTCCGCACGAAGACCGCCACGCCCAGTACGGCGCCTCGGGCGTGAATCGGGATGACCATCAACGAGTGCATGGTGTGTTCGCGGATCTTTTGCGCGCGCCCTGCGTCGTGGTGACCGGGCCATGTGCCGCGGTATGTGTCCAGTACGGGCTCGAAGTGGGACTTTCCGGAGCGCAGGACGCCGGTGAACGGCGAAGTGGGTGGGACGAACACCGGCTCTCCCCGAGCGAACAGGGATTCCGGCTCTCCGGGGTGGATCGAAGCCAGTCCCGCCCTGCGGAAGACGGGAATGTGTCCGTCTTGTGGAGCGATGTGGGCCAGGGGCTCCTCGCCGAGCGGGACGGACTCCGCCAGGTCGACGGTGACGTAGTCCGCGAGGAGCGGTACGGCGAGGTCGGCGAGTTCCTGCCCCGTCTGCATGACGTCCAGGGTGGTGCCGATACGCTTCCTGGCCTCGCCCAGCAACGCCAGCCGTTCTCGCGCCCGGCCGCTTTCGAGGCCGTCCACGCTTACGGCGCATACACCCAGCGCGTGACCTTGGGCATCGTCGAGGCGGAAGAAGGAGGTGGTCAACGTCCGGTGGTTGTGCCCATGCGCCGGCATGCGGGGTCGGCAGTCCACGTTCAGCGCCGGGCTGCCGCTCTTCAGTACGTGGTGCATCACCGCCTCGAGGGTTTCGGCATCAGCCCCGAGCGCCGCCTCCGTCAGCCGACGGCCCAGCCGCTGGTGAAGGGGGATGCCGTCCTTTGAGGCCTGGATCTCGTCCACCCACATGCAGCGCAGTCGCGTATCACGTACGACGACGCCGACCGGCGGGCGGCTTGGCAGCGGTAGTGCGCCCGGGAGTGACACCGCCCCCGTACCCTCGGCCGCACGCGGGGGGAGTACGGCTTGGTCGGTTGCCCAGACCAGCCACGAGGACAGGCCGTCCCTTCCGGACAGTGATGACACGCACAGGCTCACATCGATGCTGTGACCGTCGCGGTGGCGGACTTGCGCATGCTCGAACCCGCGGCCCCCCAGCGTGTTCTGGTGCCCAGGCCGCGAAGGCTGCACTTGGTCGGTAGCGGGCACCAGCAGAATGCTGACGCTCTGGCCCACCACCTCCGCGGCCGAGTAGCCGACGAGCCGCTGAGCGACCCGCGACCATCCCACAACCGTCCCCTCTCCGTCGAGGAGGGCCATCGGAACGTCGGCTGCCTCAAAGGTCGGCTGGCCTTCTGAGACTGCCGTTCCTACGGAGTGGTTCATCGGGTCTCCCTTTTGCCCCCAGGTGATGCGGTCTCCCCGGCTGTGCAGTGGTCCAGGTCCATCACTGGGCTGGAACCCCGTCCGAGCCGATGCAGTTGGTGGGAGGACCGTCGGTTCACACCCTCAACAGCGATACCGCTCTCTGGCGACGACGGCCTGCTTGCCGGCATCCGCGTTGTGTGCGGCTGCGGCCGGCACCGGCTGAGAACGTGGTGCAGCCAGGTCCCCAAGGCCGCTCCCAGGACCGGGGCGATCAGGTAGATCCACAGATCGGTGCTCTGCCCGGCCAGTGCGGCAGGACCGAACTCGCGGGCGGGGTTGATCGAGCCACCGCTGCGGGGGCCCAGGACAGCGATCACCAGGGCGACGGACAGCCCGATGACGTACGGCACCAGGCGTGCAGTGCGGGCATGGGCCATGGCGAACCCGACGGCAACGATGATGATCGCCATGCTGCCCGCCTCGGCCACGAAGACGGACGCGGGCTGCCACGCGGGTGCCGGCACGATGGCGGCATAGTCCACCGACGGCAGCGAGACGGCAGATCCCCACACCAGACGCGCCAGACCCGTCCCCGCCGCGGAACCGGCACATTGAGCCAGCACGTAGGGCACGACGCCGCGCCCGGGGAAGGCGCCCATGAGCCACAGGGAGACCGTCACGGCGGGATTCATGTGGCCCCCACTGCGCCGGCCGGGCGGGCTGAGGATCAGCCCGGTGAGGATGGTCCCGCTGAGGACGCCGATGACAGCGAGCGCGACGTCGAGGTCGCCGACGCACACGGCGGAGTCCGGGTCACGCAGCCACCGGACGACCGTCACCGCCAGGAACAGCAGGACGGTGGCGAGTACGAACTCGTCGACGGCACGCGCCAACCGCAGCCGGCGGGACAGCGAAGTGACGGTACTCACCGAAAGCTCCTGGCGTTGGTTTCGTGCGAGACGGGATGAAGCCGGCCTACGGCCGGAACGGCGGGGCCCGGTCGTTCCGAGCCCCGTTCGGGCCTGTCACCCGGCGGGGGTGTAGTGGCCGGCGACGAGGCGGGTGGAGACGCCGAAGCGGTTCCACGCGTTGATGGTGGTGATCGCGACGACGAGGCGGGCCAGTTCGGTCTCGTCGAACTCGTCGGCGGCCCTGGCGTAGACCTCGTCGGGGACGAAGCCGTCGGTGAGGACGGTGATCGCCTCGGTCAGTTCGATCGCCGCGATTTCCCTGGCCGTGTAGAAGTGCTTGGACTCCCGCCATGCGTCGAGTTGGATGATTCGCTCGGCGGTTTCACCTGCCGCGAGGGCGTCCTTGCTGTGCATGTCGAGGCAGTAGGCGCAGTGATTGATCTGCGAGGCGCGGATCTTGACCAGGTCCAGCAGAGCGGGGTCCAGGCCGTGCCTGGCTGCCGCGTCGAGGCGGATCATGGCCTTGAAGGCCTCCGGGTGGAGCTTGGCCCAGTCCAGGCGCGGTGTGTGTTCGACCGGACGCTCCGTACCTGCGGGTGCTTCGATGGTGTTCATGCCTTCAACGCTACGTACCATCTGGCACCGGAGTAGGGTCCATTGTCATGGCAGAACCCGGGACCAATTCTGGTGACTCATCCCCCGTATCGGGTACCGACCTGCACCTGGAACTGCGCGGACCAGGCTTGCGCGTCGGGCTGACAAACGCACTGCGGGAAGCCGTACGGACGGGGCGGCTCACGCCCGGCACCCGGCTGCCCCCTTCACGCTCACTCGCCGCCGACCTCGGTGTCTCCCGGCACACCGTCACCGACGCCTACGCCGAACTCGTCGCCGAGGGCTGGTTCACCGCCCAGCAAGGATCCGGGACCCGCGTGGCCGAGCGAGTGGAGCCGCGACGTGCCACGGCCGCCGCGCCCCGCACGAAACCGGCCCCACGCCGTCCCAGGTACGAGATGCGGGTTGGTGCCCCGAACCTCGCGAGCTTTCCCCGCACACCATGGCTCACCGCTTCGCGCCGCGCTCTGACCGCGGCACCGCACGACGCCTTCGGCTACGGAGACGCCCTTGGCCGAGTGGAGCTCCGCACTGCCCTCGCGGACTATCTGGCACGAGCCCGCGGTGTCCACGCCGAGCCGGACCGGATCGTCATCTGCTCCGGCTTCCACCACGGGCTGACCCTGATGGCGCAGGTACTCAAGACGCGGCAGGTCCGGGCGGTAGCCGTTGAGGCCTACGGCCTCGACCTCTATCGCGACTTGCTGACCCGCGCCGGCCTTCGCACCCCACCTGTCCACGTCGACGAACACGGCGCGCGCACCGAAGACTTGACGCACGTGCCCGAGATCGGCGCGGTGCTTCTGACCCCCGCGCATCAGCACCCGACAGGCGGCGCACTACGCCCGGACCGGCGCGCCGCAGCTGTCGACTGGGCGCGAGCCGCCGACGGGCTGATCCTGGAGGACGACTACGACGGCGAATTCAGGTACGACCGACAGCCGGTGGGAGCCCTGCAGGGCCTGGACCCGGACCGAGTGGTGTACTTCGGCTCGGTGAGCAAGTCGCTGGCGCCAGGCGTGCGGCTCGGCTGGATGGTCCTCCCTGAGGAACTGGTCCCCCAGATCGCCGCGGCCAAGGGCCACGGCGACTACATGTCGAGTGCGCTGGAGCAGCTGACGCTCGCAGAGTTCATCACATCAGGTGCGTACGACCGTCATGTGCGCTCGATGCGACTGCGCTACCGGCGCCGCCGCGACCAACTGGTCACAGCCCTGGCGCAGAGAGCGCCGCACGTCCGCGTGGCCGGCATCGCAGCCGGATTGCAAGCGGTCGTGGAACTCCCGCACGGAACCGAGCGCTCGGTCGTCCAGGCGGCGACCCGCCAGGGCCTCGCGGTCAGCGGCCTTGCAGAGTTCCGCCACGAAGCGACGGATCTGGAAAGGCAGTTGCCCGAACAGGACGCCCTTGTGGTGAACTACGCGGCTCCCTCGGACAGCGCGTGGGCGGGCGCACTGGACACCCTGTGCAGGGTGATGCCGTAGGCGGGACCGCAGGGCCGTGGCTGTGTCACCAGGCCGACGCCGGGTCCCGAGCTGCCGCCGGGCCACTGGGCCGGAACGCGGCAGTCGCCTCACCGCCTGCCGGCCCACTCTTCCAGGTAAGTGAAGGCGTCGACGGGCGAGGCGGCAGGGAAGAACAGTTCGGCCAGGGGCAGCGGCAGGAAGCCCTCCTCCTCCATCCGTCGGAGTTGCAGCGTCAGGCCGTCGTAGAAGCCGTCCGTGTTCAGCAGCACCACCGGCTTGTCGTGCAGTCCGTGCTTGCGCAGCTCCAGGATTTCGGTCACCTCGTCCAACGTGCCGAGGCCGCCGGCCATCACCACCAGTGCATCCGCTTCGGCGAGCAGTACGGCCTTCCGTTCGGCGAGATCCTTGGCGAACACCATCTCGTCGGCATCAGTCCTGGCCCACTTGCGCAGAAAGCTGACCGAGACCCCGACGAGCCGCCCCCCGCTCTGCCGGACTCCATCGGCGACGACCTTCATCAGCCCGGTATCGGATCCGCCCCACACCAACGTGTGGCCCCCCTTGCCCATCAGCTCCGCGAACTCGCGAGCCGGCTGGGTGTAGCGCTTGTCGAGGTCGGCGGCAGAGAGGAAAACACAGATATTCATGGTGGTGGGGGTTGCAGCGATCACGATCTCGACCGTATGCGCTCGACTACACATGAGCCAGGGCCAATGACGAAGACAAAGAGGGGACCAATCCCGGCCGCCGACCGTGACCTGTGGTCGACGCCTCACAGTACTGCCGGGCCGACCTGCGCAAGCCCGTTGCATCGTCTGCCGCGCCTTTCTCCGTACCTTGCTCCCTTGAGGAAGAGCGGCTGACGGGCGGGGATGCGCGCGGTCGTTCTGTGTCCTGGGACAGGTCGTCGCGCGCCCGATGTCCAAGACGCTCGGCGAGCACACCCGTGAACGCGGGGTGTTCCGGCCGTGCAGCGCTAA
>NZ_JBLEBI010000204.1:0-11646 GCF_047340315.1 Streptomyces sp. AF1A | reverse complement strand
CGCGGCGACCGCCCGCGCCCCGGTGTCGGGGGCCAGGGCCGTGGTGAGCGCGGCCGACAGGGAGTCGATCGTCGGCGCCGGCCCGTCGTGCGCCGCCCCGATGCCGAGTTCGGCCACCCGGGCGGCCCAGAACGGCTGGTCGGCGATCTGCGGGACCACCACCTGGGGCGCCCCGGCCACGGCGGCCGTCGTCGTGGTGCCGGCGCCGCCGTGATGCACGACGGCGGCCACCCGGCGGAACAGCGCCTGGTGGTTGACCTCGCCGACGACGAAGCAGTCGTCCCGTCCGTCGATCGGCGCCAGGCCGGCCCAGCCCCGGCCGAGGAGCACCCGGCGGCCGTGCGCACGGACCGCCTCGACGGCCACCTCGGCGAGGTCCCTCGCGGCGTGCATGGCCATGCTGCCGAAGCCCACGTACACCGGCGGCGCCCCGGCGGCCAGGAACGCCTCCAGCTCGTCGGGGAGCGGACGCACGTCCGGCAGGATCCACGCCCCGGTCTGCACGAGATCGAGGTCCGTCATGTCCTGCCACGGGACGAGGTTCGGGTCCGCCGCCAGCCAGGGCCGGTCGGTGAAGACGTAGTCGCGGACGTTGTCCACCGGCGGCAGGCCGAGCGCCGCCCGGTGGCGGTTCTCCGCCTCGCCGTACAGCGCGTTCACGCGCTGGGCGTCCTGCTCCCACAGCACCTTGATGTCGGTCTCGTCCTGCGGGGACGGCGTGCCCGGCCGCCTCGGCGGCGGGAAGTGCCGCGACGGCAGGCCGAGCGTGTGGAAGCAGGCGTACACGTAGCGGATGCCCAGCTTCTCGGCCACCGAACGGGCGCCGGCCGGCATCAGGCCGGTCGCCAGCAGCACGTCACTGCCCTCCGCCGCCGTGGCGAGCGTCTCGTACCGCGCGGCCACGAGTTCGGGCGCCAGCCGGAAGGCGTCCGCCGCGCTCGGCGGCCGCTCGCCGGTCACCACCGAGCGCACCGACGGGCCGAGCGGCACCAGCCGCAGCCCGACACCGGCCAGCAGCGCCGCGAACTCCTCGTCCGGCGGGGCGCACACGCGCACCTCCGCACCGAGTTCCCGCAACCGCACGGCCAGCGCCACCAGCGGTTCCACGTCCCCGCGGGAGCCCCACGTCGACAACACCACACGCATATCCCACATACCCCGTTTCCACAGGTTCCGGCATCGGCGGACCATGCTGCGGCATATGGGAGGTCTTGCCGCAAGCCCCCCTGTGCGCTATATGTTGAGAGTGGCAAGGAGTGTCTCCTTGCCTTCTCTTTTCTCCGGGTCCCTTTCCGGTCGGCCCTTTCCGGCCGGGCCCTCCGGTCGTGCTCTCCGGCCGGCCTTTTCCGGCCCGCCTTTCCGTCCGGCGCCGGGCCGCCCTCGCTCGGCCGCCGCGGACGCCGGGACGCGGACCTCCCGAACCAGCCACAGAGATCAACTCGGGCGTCTAGATTGCGTGGTGAACGCTGTAGCCTTATCCGCCCTAGGCACCCGGGAGCTGACCCACGTGACCGACAATCCGGCAGCCACCAACGACGTGGCCTCGTCGCTGCGTGCCCGCATCAACACCAGCCAGCCGCATACCGCCCGGATCTGGAACTACTGGCTCGGCGGCAAGGACAACTACGAGGTCGACCGCGCGGCCGGCGACCAGATACGCCAACTGCACCCGGGCATCGGGGAGTACGCGCGCGCCGACCGGCTCTTCCTGGGCCGGGCCGTGCGGCACCTGGTCGGCGAGGTGGGCATCCGCCAGTTCCTGGACGTCGGCACCGGGCTGCCGACCGCCGACAACACGCACGAGGTCGCCCAGCGCATCGCGCCGGAGTCCCGGATCGTGTACGTCGACAACGACCCGCTGGTGCTGGCGCACGCGCGCGCCCTGCTGACGAGCACGCCCGAGGGCCGTACCGACTATCTGGACGAGGACCTGCGCAATGTGGACGCGATCCTCGAACACGCCGCGAAGACACTGGACTTCAGCGAGCCGGTGGCGCTGATGCTGCTCGGCGTGGTCATCTTCATCGGCGACGACGAGGATCCGTACCGCCTTGTGCGGCAGTTGACGGAGCGGCTGCCGGCCGGAAGCCACCTGGTGCTGTCGCACACCGTCACCCACCCGTCGATGCCGGACGTGGACGAGGCGGTCGCGTTCTGGAACGAGCACGGCACCCCGAAGCTGACCCAGCGCACCCCCGAGGACGTCGCGCGGTTCTTCGACGGCCTGGAACTGCTGGAGCCCGGGGTGGTCTCCTGCTCGCGCTGGCGCCCGGACGAGAGCCAGGCGGGCGAGCCGGCGGAGGTCGCCATGTTCGGCGGGGTGGCCCGGAAGAACTGACCGCGCCGAGGAGTTCGGTGCCGGCGGTGAACGCCGTCGCGCCGGGCCGCGTATGGAGGAGCGGGCCCTCGACGACCCGGGGGCCCCGCGACGCCCGCGGGGGTGTCGCGCGTTCGGGTTCGGCTTCGGGAGCCATGCATGCGGCACGCACGACGACGCCTCGTCCGGCGGATGACACGGCTGGTGGCGGTCGGCGGACTCCTTCTGGGCGGCGCGATGATCGCCCAGGCGGCCATGGCGAGCGAGACCCCACCGGCCTCCGCGAGAACGTTCGCCTCGGCCCCTGCCGGGCAGGACACCGGGGCCGCGCTGGTGGCGCGGCTCGGCACGGCCCGGACGGCCGGCAACTGGATCGGAACCGACGGGCGGCCGGTCGTGGCGGTGACCGACGACGCGGCCGCGCAGGCGGTACGGCAGGCGGGCGCGGAGGCCAAGGTCGTACGGCACAGCATGAACGAGCTCAAGTCGGCGACGCAGACGCTGCGTTCGGCCCCGCGGGTGCCGGGCACCGCGTGGGCGGTGGACTACCGGACCAACCAGGTCGTGGTCCAGGCCGACAGCACGGTGCCCGCCGCCGACTGGTCGCGGATGAACCGTCTCGCCGCGCGGATCGGCACGTTCGTGCACATGGAGCGTGCGAAGGGCACCTTCACCCCGCGGCTGAACGGCGCCCTGCCGATCCTGTCGACCTCGGGCCGCTGCTCGGCGGGGTTCAACGTCACCGACGGGCAGCGCGACTTCATCCTCACGGCCGGCCACTGCGGCCCCGCGGGTTCGACGTGGTTCGCCGACAACCAGGGCAACCAGCAGCTCGGCCGGACGGTTCGCAGCGCCTTCCCCGGGAACGACTTCTCCCTCGTGCAGTACGCCTCCGGGAAGGCGGGCGACGGGGCCGGCGTCGTCGCGATCGGGGGCGGCAAGGGTGTGCGGATCACCGGGGTCGCCGATCCGGCGGTGGGGCAGCGGGTGTTCCGCAGCGGCAGCACCAGCGGCCTGCACGACGGCCAGGTCACCGCGTTGAACGCGACCGTGAACTACCCCGAGGGCACGGTCACCGGACTCGTCCAGACCACCGTGTGCGCCGAGCCCGGCGACAGCGGCGGCCCGCTGTTCTCCGACGGCATCGCCCTGGGCGTCACCTCCGGCGGCAGTGGTGACTGCACGACCGGTGGGACGACGTTCTTCCAGCCGGTGACCAAGGCGCTGTCGGCGCTCGGCGTCCGGCTGATCGTCTCGGCCCCGGGCAATGGGCAGGGCGCGGCCCCCTCCCCCGCGCCGTCGGCCTCGCAGGCGGCGGTGGCGCCCAGCGCGGCCTCGCCGGGTTCCTCGGCGCCGGTCACCGGCGCGTCGGAGGGCACGACGCTGCTGGCGCGGCTGACCGACACCCGGAACGTCGGCCCCGGGCTGCTGGTCGCCGCGGGCAGTCTGATCGCGCTGGTCGCGACCCGGTACATCAGGGCCGAGCAGGACCGCAAGGCCTACCAGCGGCACTACTCGGCGATGTGGGGCTGACGGCACGTCGGCGGACCGCTGCCGTGAGGCGGTACGAGAAGGGCACCCGTCGCTCACGGGTGCCCGGGCCGGTACGGCGCGGTGCGCGCCGGGTGGGTCAGGCCGCCCGGTGCGACCTCGGGGCCGCGGCGGCCCACTCCATCACGAGGCGCTGGTACTCCGCGCGCTGCTCGGTGGTCAGTGTCCCGCCCGACCGGCGCCACAGGGCCCGGATCTCCTCGTTGACCTCCGCGGCCGATCGCTCGGAGGCGGCTTCAACAGTGGTGGACATGCTGTGAAGCATATGCCGATCGAGGTGAAGGCGCCGTGAGTAAGTATGCCCGATACGGACATACCGGACCGTGTTGCTCATCACGTCAATGTGTCAAGCGCCGCAGGGGAGTTCACACCCGACCCTCACCCAGCACCAGCACCTGGATCGCCAGCACGGCGGCGCCGCGCGCCCAGTCGTGGAAGTCGGAGACCTTCGTCTCCAGGGCCACCGGAGCGGCGAGCGGATGCCGGTGTGCGCGGACGGTCTCGCGGACCGTGTCCCCCGCCACATCCATCAGGCCCACGCCCTCACCGGCGAGCAGGATCTTCTGCGGCATCGCGAAGTTGGCGATCTGCGCGACGAGCGCGCCGAGGGCGCGGGCGGCCTCGGCGATCACTCGGTACGCCATGGGCTCGCCCCGGGCGGCGGCCCGGAGGATCTCCTCGTAGGCGGTGTCACGGCCGGTCGCGGCGCGGATCTGGTACTCGATGCTGGGGATGGTGAGCAAGGACACGGCGCTGCCCCGTGCGCCGTCGGGCGTGAGCGGACCGTACGGGTCGATGATCCAGTGCCGCCCGAAGCCGCGGTCCTCCTCGTCGTGCGGCACCCGCCTGCCGCCGAGCACCAGCCCGTAGCCGATGCCCGCGCCGATGGTGAGGACGACGAACCGGTCGAGTCCCCGGCCGGCCCCGAACCAGGTCTCGGCCTCGACGAGCGCGGCCACGTCGTTCTCCACCACGACCGGCAGCCCCGTGCGCTCCCGGACGAGCGCGGCGAGCGGCACGTCCCGCCATCCGAGATACGGCGACTCCGCGATCACCGCCTGCTCGCGCACCAGGCCGCCGGCGCCGATCCCGATGCCCGCCACGGCGGGGTGGCGGGCGGCCAGTTCGGCGGTCATCCGTGCGAGCAGCCCGGCGACGGCGTCCGGGTCGTGACCGGTGAGCGGGCGGTCGAGGCGGTCCACGACGCGGCTGCGCAGGGTGGTGACGACGCCGTAGACCGTGTCGGCGGTGATCTTGAAGCCGAGGAAGGCGCGGGACTCGGCGACGACGTCCAGGGGCTGCGACGGGCGGCCCTGCCGGCCCTCCGCCGCCCCGCCCGCCGCCTGGGCCTCCACGAGCAGACCCGACTCGATGAGCGGTTTCGTCAGCCGGGTGAGACTGCCCTGCGAGAGCCGGAGCCGGCGGGCCAGCTCGGTCCGGGACAGCGGCCCGTGCACCAGCACTTCGATCGCCACGGAGCGCTCCGCGGGGCTCAGCGGCAACCAGTTGGACATGCGAGCGGCCCCTTTTCTTCCGAATCAGAAGTAACGACGGCACTGTACCGGGCGCGACACCCGCATCGATCGTCGGAGGACGCCCTCTTGACGCAATGATTCTTCCACGGCAAAAGTAACCGGCATGACCTTCTCCCTCGGCATCGTCGGCGCCGGGCAGTTCTCCGGCCAGTTCGCCTCCCTCTTCCACGCCCATCCTGGCGTCGGTGACGTCCACGTCACCGACCTGCTGCCCGAGCGGGCCGAGCGGCTCGTGGCCGAGCAGGGGCTCGCCGGCACCTTCCCGTCGTACGAGGCGATGCTGGAGTCGCCGGCCGTCGACGCGGTCGCGATCTTCACTCAGCGCTGGACGCACGGCCCGCTGGTCCTGCGGGCGCTGAACGCGGGCAAGCACGTGTACTCGGCCGTCCCCATGGCGATCACCACGGAGGAGATCGCCGCGATCATCGACGCCGTCCGGGCGACCGGGCTGACGTACATGATGGGCGAGACCAGCCAGTACCACCCGGCCACCGTGCACGCCCGCAACCAGATCGCCGAGGGCGCCTTCGGCCGGCTCTTCTACGCCGAGGGCGACTACGTCCACGACATGGACCTGGGCTTCTACGACGCGTACCGGTACAGCGGCGGCGAGGACTGGAAGCAGACCGCCAGCTATCCCCCGCTGCTCTACCCGACGCACGCGATCGGCGGGGTGCTCGGGGCCTGGCAGACGCACGCGGTGAGCGTTTCGGCGATCGGTGTGCGGGACGACCGCGGTGACGGCGTCTTCGACCGCTCGGTCAGCCGCTTCGACAACGACGTGTCCAACGCGACCGCTCTCTTCGAGGTGGCGGGCGGCGGCTCGTTCCGCACGAACGAGTTCCGGCGGGTCGGCTATCCCTCGCACATCCGCGAGTCCCGGTTCCGGTTCTTCGGTACGGAGGCCAGCATGGAGCAGCTCGCGACGGTGGCGCTGTGGCAGGACAAGAACGGCGTGAAGGACATCAGTGAGCTGCTGGAGCCCAGGCCCACCCTCTCCCCCGACGATCCCTCGCTGCAGCACGTCGCACCGGAGCTGCGCGCCGCCTTCACCTCCGGTGCGGCTCCGGTGCACGACCGGTCCCGGCTGCCGCGCGAGTTCGACGGGTTGCACAACGGGCACGAGGGCAGCCACCACTTCCTGGTGGACGACTTCGTCACCGCGGTCGCCACGCGCACCCTGCCGTCGGTGAACGCGTGGGTCGCCGCCCGCTACACCCTGCCGGGCATCATCGCGCACGAGTCCGCGCGGCAGGGCGGGGTCCGGCTGGCGATCCCCGACTTCGGGGACGCTCCGAAGATGTGACGGCCGGGCGGGCGACGGCTCAGGTGCCCGGCTTGCGGCCGTAGACGAAGACGTCGTCGCCCGTCTTCAGCAGCGACCAGTACTTCTTGGCGTCCTTGGTGGTCATGTTGACGCAGCCGTGCGAGCCCGGCGGGTTCCACATGCTCAGGCCCACCGAGTGGAAGGCCTCGCCGCCGTCGAAGAACTGGCTGTAGGGCATCGGCACGTTGTAGAGCGTGGAGACGTGGTCGATGTCCCGCCAGTAGATCTTCTTCAGTCCGGTGCGGGTCACGTAGCCCTTGCGTCCGGTGCGCACCGGCACCGGACCGTAGACCAGCTTCTTGCCGTCCTGGATCCAGCTGAGCTGGAGCGTGAGGTTCACGCAGGCGATCCGGCCCTTGTTCACCGGGCACTTGCCGTCCTTGTTGGGCGTACTGCCGACCGCCTTCTGCTTGTTCATCAGGTCCATCACGCCCCAGGTGACGGGACCCGCGTAGCCGATGTCGGGCGTGATGCCGTGCTTGTCCTGAAATGCCTTGATGGCCTTGCAGTCCGCGGCGGACTGCTTGCCGTCCACCGGCCGGCCGAGGAACTTCTCCACCTTCTTCTGGTACGGCCCCGCCTGCGTGGTGCAGCTCGCGGCCTGTGCCGGAGCCGCGGTGAAGGCGAGCGTGAGCGGCGCCACCAGCCCGGTGACCCCCAGCACGACGACACCCCGTCTGCGTATGTCCCCCATACGACCTCTCCCCTTCTCCCCTCGCGCCCGCGACGATCCCGCCCGGGCGCACCCCTGCGCGATGCCCAGGATCTCGGACTACTAGACATGTGCGGGGGTTCCGGGGTTGTGGTTCCGGCCGGGCTGTGACGAAACGGTGAACTCCGCCCGCCGGTCAGGCATCTTGCAGACGCCGGGGCAAGGGAGCGTTCCCGCCGCGGGCACCGGTCGCACCCGCCGCGCGGGCCCCTCCCCTCACGGCGTGCGGACGCGCGTGAGGCGGTCGCTCAGGGTGCCGGCATGCGGCCCTGTTCCACCGGAGGGGTGCCGTCGCACGCCGGGGCAGGGCCGTGCCGAGGCGGACCGACCCGCCGTGCCGGCCACGACGAGCGGCCGGCCGCCGGGACGCACGAGAGGGCCGAAGCAGCGCAGATCGCATGCGTGGCGGTGCGGGAGACGTCGATGAACTCGTCCGCCTGTCCGGCCTGCCACTCCTCGGGCAGCACACGGGCGACCGCGCGGCACACTACGCCGTGCCGAACGGCGTCCGCGCCGGCGGCGAGCCCGGCGCCGCGAAGAGTTCCTCGGCTCCGACGAGGGTGAGCAGCCGGTCGACCACGCGGCCTGCGGCCCGGATGACCACTGTCTTGCCCTGCCGCCCGGCGCGCTGCCGCAGTTCCATCAGGACGCCGAGGCCGGCGCAGTCGCAGAAGTCGAGCCTGCTCAGGTCCAGTTCGAGACCGCGGGCCGACCTGGCGAGCGCCTCGACCAGGTCGTCGCGGAGCCGAGTTCCCGAGTCCAGGTCGAGTTCGCCCATGATCTCCACACCGATCCGGGGTCCGTCCCAGGTGTACGCGACGACCGCCCGGCCGGCAGGCAGCCGCTTCGGGCGGCTTCCCCGGCTTGCTGGACTTGCCGGACCCGACGTGACGAGGCGGCGGGCACGGCGGTCGGGGTCATGCATGGGCTCACTCCCTCATCTGCGCGTCGCGGTCCGCTTCCACGGTCCCCCGCGACCCCAATGTACGTCAGCCGATGCATGAAATGTAGTACGTGTTTTTGAGTGCATGAACGCGGAGTCGGTAAACTGGGAGCATGGATGGAGTGCCTGAGCCCCACACCGGATGGACGTTTCTGACGAATCACGCCCGCGTCCTCGCCGCCATCGCGGACAACCAGAACGCCCGCATCCGTGACATCGCGGCGCACTGCAGACTCACCGAGCGCGCGGTGCAGAAGATCATCTTTGATCTGGAGCGGGACGGCTACCTGTCCCACACCCGGGAGGGCCGCGGCAACACCTACCGGATCGATCCCAGCAAGATCCTTCGCCACCCCGCCGAAGCCGGGCTGGGGCTCACCGTGGCCTCGCTCCTGTCGTTGCTGGCCTACGACGAGGCGCACCGCTCCGCCCCGTCACAGAAGTGAGGGCCTGGTCGCACCGCCTCGCCTACGCTTCTCCGAATGACCGCGTTCATACAACAACTTCCCGCCCTGATCGGCGTCGTGATCGGCGCGCTCGGCTCGTACCTGGCGGCGATGCGGGGAGACCAGGCCCGGTTCCGGCGCGAGCAGGCGGCCCGGTGGGAGGAGCGACGGCTGGCGGTCTACACGGACTACGCGCGCACGCTGAAGAAGGCCGTCTCGCTCACGTACCGGGTCGCCGCGCACCTCGGCAACGATCCGCATCCGCACCCGCTCTCACCGGAGGAGGCAGCACCGCTGCTGGCCGAGGCCGAGCTCGGCCGCGACCCGGCCGGGGAGGCGCTGCTTCTGCTGGGCAGCCGGGAGGTGGTGGAGAAGGCCCGGGTGTGGGTCGTGACGCTGCTGGAGATGGAGCGGTTCGTGAGGCAGCGGACCCGCGATCCCGAGGCGTGGCGGGAACTGCTGGAACGGCAGCGCGCCGGTCGCGAGGGCTACTACGCGGCCGTGCGCGAGGACCTGGCGCTGCCGCCGGGTCACCCGGCCCGCTGGCCGTTGCCGCTGAGCGGCGGGCGGTAGCCCCTGGTCTCCCCGGGCCTGCCCGCGTCCCGTGCCTCGACCAGGTGGTGCCAGGCGTCGGGGCGGCTGCCGTCCAGGTCCGTGAAGGCGTCCAGCCGGGCGATGCCACCGCCGGAGAGGGGCCGCCCGGCGGGCGGGTGTGCGGCGCCGGGCGAGTCCGCGGTCAGTGGCCGCGGGCGATCCACTCCTCCAGATGGGGTGCCTCGGCGCCGATCGTCGTGGCCTCGCCGTGGCCGGTGAGGACCTTGGTCTCCGGCGGGAGGGTGAGGAGCCGGTCCCGGATGGAGTCGATGATCGTCGGGAAGTGGGAGTAGGAGCGTCCGGTGGCGCCGGGGCCGCCCTGGAAGAGGGTGTCGCCGGTGAAGACGACGCCGAGCGCGGGGTCGTAGAGGCAGACCGCACCGGGGGCGTGCCCGGGGGTGTGCAGGACGGTCAGGTCGGTGCCCGCCGCCTCGATGACCTGGCCGTCGACGAGGTGCCGGTCGGGATCGCGGTCGGGGTGGGTCATCTTCCACAGCGACAGGTCGTCGGGGTGCAGCCAGATAGTGGCGCCGGTGCGGTCGGCGAGTTCCGGCGCCGCGTTGACGTGGTCGTTGTGGGCATGGGTGCACACGATGGCGGTGAGGCGGCGGTCGTCGACGGCGCGGGCGATGGCCTCGGCGTCGTGGGCGGCGTCGATGACGATCACCTCCCGCTCGTCCCCGACGATCCACACGTTGTTCTCGACGTCCCAGGTGCCGCCGTCGAGGGTGAACTGCCCGGAGGTGACGAGGCGTTCGATGCGCACGGTCATCAGAACACCACCACCGAGCGCAGCACGTCGCCCTGGTGCATCCGCTCGAACGCCTTCTCCACCTCGTCCAGCCCGATGGTCTCGGTGACGAACGCGTCGAGCGGCAGCCGGCCCTGCAGGTGCAGGTCGATCAGCATGGGGAAGTCGCGGGAGGGAAGGCAGTCGCCGTACCAACTGGACTTCAGGGCGCCGCCGCGGCCGAAGACGTCCAGCAGGGGCAGTTCGAGCTTCATCTCGGGGGTGGGGACGCCGACGAGGACGACGGTGCCGGCGAGGTCACGGGCGTAGAAGGCCTGCTTGTAGGTCTCGGGTCGGCCGACGGCGTCGATGACGACGTCGGCGCCGAAGCCGCCGGTCAGCTCGCGGATCGCCTCGACGGGGTCCGTCTCCTTGGAGTTGACGGTGTGCGTGGCGCCCAGGGTGCGGGCCTTCTCCAGCTTGCGGTCGTCGATGTCCACGGCGATGATCCGGTTCGCGCCGGCGAGGTACGACCCGGCGACGGCCGCGTCCCCGACACCGCCGCAGCCGATGACGGCGACCGAGTCGCCCCGGCCGACGTTCCCGGTGTTGATCGCGGCGCCGATGCCCGCCATCACGCCGCAGCCGAGGAGGCCGGCGACCGCCGGGGAGACGGCCGGGTCGACCTTGGTGCACTGACCGGCCGCGACGAGGGTCTTCTCGGCGAACGCGCCGATGCCGAGGGCCGGGGAGAGTTCCTGGCCGGTGCCGGCCAGGGTCATCTTCTGCCGCGCGTTGTGCGTGTCGAAGCAGTACCAGGGGCGGCCGCGCAGACAGGCCCGGCAGTGGCCGCAGACGGCACGCCAGTTGAGGACGACGAAGTCGCCGGGCGCCACGTCGGTGACGCCCTCGCCCACCGCTTCCACGACGCCGGCGGCCTCGTGTCCGAGGAGGAAGGGGAAGTCGTCGGAGATGCCGCCCTGCTTGTAGTGCAGGTCGGTGTGGCAGACCCCGCAGGCCTGGACGCGCACGACGGCTTCGCCGGGCCCGGGATCCGGCACCACGATGGTCTCGACCCGCACGGGCTCGTCCTTGCCCGGTGCGATCACGCCGCGTACTTCCTGCGCCATGGTCTGGCCCCTTCCGTCGATTGCCTTCGCTGCCGACCCTACGCGCGACCGAGGAGTAGCGGGCACGACCACACTGCGGTGATCGTGGATCTTTCCGGCGGCCGGCGGCACGGTGCGCGGCGCGGGCTCGCCCGGCGGCTTCGGCGGACGTCGGGAGGGACAACAGAGGGATCCGGCCGAAGGAACGCGCGACGGCCGCCCCGGTCGTCGCCCGGACGCCGGACGAGGTGTGTACGCGTCCGGACCCGTACCGGGCACTGCCGCTGAACAGTGTGCTGTTCGCGGATGCCGGGACGCATACGCCGACGCCGCCGGCCGGGCTCCGTAGGCCCGTCCAGCCGTCTGCGCGCTGCGGGCGGCG
>NZ_JBLEBI010000203.1:0-11844 GCF_047340315.1 Streptomyces sp. AF1A | reverse complement strand
CTGCTCCCGCCCGGCGCCGTCCGCACCGACGCACCCGCGGCCCTCGCCGCCTCCGGCGACGGCACCCGTCCGGCCCGCGTGAGCACCGGCGGCGACCAGCTGGAGGCGGACCTGGTGGTCGGCGCCGACGGCGTCAACTCCCGGGTCCGCGGCGCGCTGTTCCCCGCGCACCCCGGCCCGGTGTACGCCGGGTTCACCACCTGGCGGATCCTCATCCCGGTGCCGGGCGCCGAGTTCGCCTCGCACGAGACCTGGGGCCGCGGGCGCATCTGGGGCACCCACCCGCTCAAGGACGGCCGCGTCTACGCCTACGCGGCGGCCACCGCGGCGGCGGGCGAGCGGGCCCCGGACGACGAGCGGTCCGAACTCCTGCGCCGGTACGGCGACTGGCACGACCCGATCCCGGCCGTGCTCGCGGCCGCCCGCCCCGAGGACGTGCTCCGGCACGACGTCCACCACATCGCCGAGCCCCTGCCCGCCTACCACTTTGCCCGGGTCGCCCTGCTCGGCGACGCCGCCCACGCCATGCCGCCCACGCTCGGCCAGGGCGGCAATCAGGCCATCGAGGACGCGGTCGTCCTCGCGCACCACTCCCGCGACCTGCCCGCCTACACCGCCGCCCGGCTGCCGCGCACCACCGCCCTCGCCCGCCGGGCCGTCAGTACCGCCCGCCTCGACCTGGCCGGCAACCGCGCCGTCGTCGCCGTTCGGAACACCGCCGTCGCCGCCCTGTCCAAGGCCGGGCCGGCGCTGCTGCTGCGCGGCTTCGACGGCATCGCCGACTGGCGGCCCCCGTATGCTGCCGGGGAGGGACAGGCGGGTGAGCGGAACAGGGAGAGCACGTGAAGGTCGGCTGTATCGGACTCGGGGACATCGCGCAGAAGGCGTATCTGCCGGTGCTGGGCGCGCTGCCCGGAGTCGACCTGCATCTGCACACCCGGACGCCCGCGACCCTCGCCCGGGTCGCCGACTCCCTGCACCTGCCGCAAGAGCGGCGGCACGACAGCCTGGACTCGCTGCTCTCCGCAGGCCTCGACGCGGCCTTCGTGCACGCGCCCACCGCCGCGCACCCCGAGATCGTCACCCGGCTGCTGCAGGCGGGCGTCCCGGCGTACGTGGACAAGCCGCTCGCGTACGAACTCGCCGACTCCGAGCGCCTGGTGGCCCTGGCCGAACAGCGGGGCGTCTCCCTCTTCGTGGGCTTCAACCGCCGGTACGCCCCGGGGTACGCGCAGTGCCTGGAGCACCCGCGCGAGCTGATCCTCATGCAGAAGAACCGGGTCGGGCTGCCCGAGGAGCCGCGCTCGGTGATCCTCGACGACTTCGTCCACGTCGTCGACACCCTGCGCTTCCTGGCCCCCGGACCGGTCGATGACGTGACCGTGCGCGCCCGCGTCGAGGACGGGCTCCTGCACCACGTGGTGCTCCAGCTCGGCGGGGACGGTTTCACCGCGCTCGGCGTGATGAACCGGCTGAGCGGGTCCGCGGAGGAGATCCTGGAGGTCTCCGGGCAGGACACCAAGCGCCAGGTGCTCAACCTCGCCGAGGTGATCGACCACAAGGGGCAGCCCACCGTGCGCCGGCGCGGCGACTGGGTGCCGGTGGCCCGGCAGCGCGGCATCGAGCAGGCGGTGCTCGCCTTCCTCGACGCCGTGCGGGCCGGGAAGGTGCTCAGCGCGCGGGACGCGCTGGCGACCCATGAACTGTGCGAGCGGGTGGTACGAGCGGTCGGGGACCGCTCCGGCGCAGCCTGAGCGCCCGCACCCCCTCGGTGGCACACAGCGCGGCCAGCACCAGCAGTGCGCCGTGTACGGGCCAGTCGCCGTAGCGGACGTACGGCGTGATGCCGTGCGCCAGCGGTACGTCGTACACGCGCGCGGTGTCGGCGTCGGTGCCGAGCCACGGCCCGAGCCGCTGCCCGCCCGGACCGTACACCGCCGAGACGCCGGTGAGGGTCGCGTGGACCATCGGCCGGCCGGTCTCGGCCGCGCGCAGCGCGGCCAGCGAGGCGTGCTGCTCCGGCGCCCAGCTGCCCTGGAAGGTCGAGGTGGAGGACTGGCCGAGCAGAAGGTCCGCGCCGTCCTGGGCGAGGTGCCGGCTCATGTCCGGGAACGCGGTCTCGAAGCAGATCAACGGGCCGATCCGCAGCCCGTGCCCCACGTTCATCACGACCTGCTCGGTGCCGCGCCGGCGGTCCTCGCCGGCCGCCTTGCCGACCGAGGTGGCCCAGCCGAGTACGGAGCGGGCGGGTATGTACTCGCCGAAGGGCACGAGCCGCATCTTGTCGTAGCGGTCGCCGGTCGGCCCGTCCGGGCCGACCAGGACCGAACTCTTGTATATCCCGGGCTGGTCGGAGCGGCGGGCGTCCACGTTCACCAGCACGTCCGCGCCGGTGTCCCGGGACAGCGCGGCGATCCGCCGGGCCAGATCGGGGCGGGCGGCGAGGTCGCGGCCGACGCTGGACTCGCCCCACACCACCAGGTCGACGCCCTGCCCGGCGAGCTGCCGGGTCAGCCGCTCCTCGCGGTCGAAGCGCTGCTCGCTGCTGCCCCACCCCGCCACGATCCCCGGCTGGACGACCGCGACCCGGACCCGGCCGTCGACGTCCGGGCGGGGCGCCCACGCCCACGCGGCACAGGTCGCGGCGGCCGTCGCGAGCAGCGAGGCCACCGCCGGCAGCCGGGCCTCGCGCACCGACATCAGCACGGCCGCCGCCACGTTGACGGCCACCACCAGGAAGCTGAGCAGCCACACCCCGCCGACCGAGGCCAGCCGCAGCGCCGGGCCGACCTGCCACTGGCTGGCGCCCAGCATGCCCCAGGGCCCGCCCAGCCCCTGCCAGGAGCGGACCAGCTCCACCAGCAGCCAGGCCGAGGGCAGCACCAGCAGTGCGCCCGCGCACCGGCCCGGCGAGGGCGCCCCGCCCAGGAGCCGGCGCACCAGCAGGCCCCAGGGCGCCCAGAGCGCACCGAGCAGGGCGCCTATCAGGAAGATGAAGACGTGCAGGCTCGGCAGCAGCCAGTGGTGCACGGCCACCATGAAACCGAAGCCGCCGAACCAGCCGTCGTACGCCGCCCTCTTGGCGGTCGGCGCCGAGCGGGCCAGCAGGATCCAGGGCACGAGCGCGACGTACGCGAACCACCACAGCGACGGCGCGGGGAACGCGAGCACGGGCAGCGCGCCCGCGAGGGCGGCGGCGCCGGAGCGCCGCCAGGGGGAGGTCAGCCGGCGGTCGATCGTCCTCATGGGGACCCTCCGTACCCAGGACTGGCTCCAGTGTGCGCGCCGGACGCGCTCCGGCGACAGAGGGCCCCGGCTCAGTGCGGCTCCGCCGCCGTGCGCCGCGGCATCCGCCGCCACTTCTCCTCCACGACCACCTCGCGCAGCCGCCAGCCCTCGGGGGTGCGCAGCAGCCCGAAGCCGTACCGGCCGCCGCACTCCAGGTCGGGCGCGGCGGAGCCGTTGCCGGTGGCGAGGCGCATGGGGTTGAAGTAGTCGGCCCGGACCGCCGCGGTGTCCCCGGTGTCGTGGTCCAGGGTGGTGAACCGCACCCGGCGGTTGACGATCAGATGCTGCCGCACGGCGAACGGCGCCAGGTTCTCGGCGAGCCAGCCGGCGACCTGTCCGGCCCCGCCCTCGATGCCGCCGGCGGAGCGGTAGTCGGCCCGCCCGTCCGCCGTGAACAGGTTTCGGTACGCCGTCCAGTCGCCGTCGTCGATCGCCACCGCGTACGCGGTGATCAACTCGTCCACGGCCATCCGGTCCAACACGGTCGCGAGCTCCGCACGCTGCGTCATCGGCACAGTGTTGGGCACGGGGCGGGCGGAGCCAAGAGGCATGCGGGGAAATTCGGTGATGCGGGGGACGACGGCCCCCCGAACGTGTCACGGTGGGTGCAACGGGTCGCCGCGTCGTCGGCGCATCGGCCGGGCAGCCGCGGGTGTCCACCTGCGCCAGGTGCGGGTGGTGGCACCTTCAGTCGGCGACGGCTGCCGCGTACATCCGCTCGGGCCCGGGGAACGGACGGGACATCGCCGCCCGACCGCCCGGGACTGCAGACGGACCGTCATCCGCACGGTCACGTCGTCGCCCACGGCGAGGCCCTGCGGCTTGCGCACGGCGTCCTTGAGCGGCAGCAGGTAGCCGCCGTCCTGGGGGAAGAGCGACGTGTCGAAGGCGACCTCGCCGACCCGGGCGCTGACGGGGACAACGCCCCAGCCGTACGTGGCCGCCGCGGCCACCTCCTGGATGTCGGCGCACTCTTCGGCGGGCACACGGACGAAGTGGTACGGAGACGGCCCGCGCCATTCGACCACCCGGCCGGTGAAGACGAGATCCACGACGCCACTCCGTTCCTCACGGGTTCCCTGTCAGTGCGGCCTTCTACTCTGCCGGACATGAGCAGATGGATGAGCGACACCCGTGTCCTGGCAGAGCAGGCCGCTCAGTACCGGGCCCTCGCGGAGCGGGGCGATCTGCGGGAGTTGTCCCGAGCCGTCATGCTGGCCGCCTGCCACAACGGCTCCATGACCGGCGTGGGCGACGCGAACATGGAGCTCCTGCGGGCACTGCCCGACGAGGACCGGCTGAAGCTCTCCCGGATATGGGCCCGTTGGCATGCCGACGTGGAAGGCGACTGGTCGGCCGAGGAGTTCGGGCGGGGCTCGGGATACCTGCGCACCGAACTGCTCATGGTCGCCTCCGGAGTTGCCCGTGGCCTCGACGAGGACGTCCTGGCGGCCGAACGCCAGGAAGAGCTCGCCCGGTTGAGGGACCAGTACCTCGTCTGGTCGACCCACCGGATCTGGGAGTTGGCCGACGCCGAACTGTCCGCCGGGCGCACCCCCGACGCGGCCGTCCTGGCCGCGTTCCGGCGCACCGGCGCGGCGGTCAACCTGCCGGTCTTCCGTCGCACGGGGGCTGCCGCGAACGGATCCGAACCCGGAATGCGGGCCCTGCTGGCCCGTTTCCCCGGGCCGGTGCTCAATCCCGGTGAACCGTGGGCCGACGCGGCTCTTGGGCAGGCCACGGCAGGAGGGGAGCCGTGGCAGCGGCTGCTGGGGCATGCGGCACCCGCGACGGCCGCCGCGCCGTCGGTGAAGTGGACGCGGACAGCGTCGGGCCTGCTGGACGCCGTTGGCCCGGAGGAGGTGCGACGAGCAGTCGTGACGTGGTTCGAGCTGGCCGGCCTGGATCGTACGATCCCGCTTCTCGGCCATCCGCACCTCCGGTTCGACGTGAACGCGTCTCTCGACCCCTACAACTCCCAGGCGCTGCGGGGACTCGCCTGGACGGTTTCCCTCCTGCCGCCGCGGCCGGACACCACGCATGCCCTCGCCGGCCTGGTGGAGACCGCCCTGGAGCACCGGCCCGGAGGTGTTCCCCGCTCGGCTCACGTGGCCGAGGCGGGCATCGTCTCCCTGGCTCGCATCGGGGACCGCGCGGCACGGGCGGAGCTGGAGACCCTGAGCGGATGGGTCACGCACAAGGGAGCGGCGTCGCGCATCGCCAGGGCACTCGACGCACTGTGATCGGCCGCGGCCGTTCAGGCCGCCTCGATGACCTCTCCACGGACCGCCTCGGCCCACTCCACGACCAGCAGCTCGTACTCCGCGCGCTCCTGAGCCGACAGGGATCCGCCCGCACGCAGCCACAGCGCCCGGATCTGCTCGTTCACCTCGGCAGCAGACCGCACGGAACCAGAGGGCATGGACTGGGGGGACATGGGCACCAGCCTAGGGGCAAGGACTGACACTGCGCTACCGTCCGGCTACGGAGAACGTATGGCTTCGGTCACCGGCGCGGACCGCCGGCCGTCCGGCCGCCGCCGTCATGGCGCCGGCCGTCCGGGCGCCGCCGTTCTGGGGGACCTTGTCCGTGGCCGCCGTCGGCACAGGTCACCCTCGCCCGTGCGCCACGCCGCAGGACGACCTCGCCGCCGCGCTCAGGCCGCCGTAGGTCCCGCCACCGTCCAGCCCGGTGTCTGCGGGTGGGCCGTCATGTCGCCGTGCCGTACAGGGTCGCCGCAGGCCTGGCAGGTGACCACCGGCACCAGTTCATTGCCGCAGGCGTGCTCGATGACCATGGGCAGGTCGGTGCCCTTGCGGAGATGGCGGTCGCCCCAGTCCTTGAGGATCATCAGGACCGGTTGCAGCTCCAGGCCCGCCTGTGTGGGCAGGTACTCGAAGCGCTGCGGGCGCTCGTTGTAGGCCCGCTTGGTGAGGACCCCGGCGTCCACGAGGCGGCGCAGCCGGGCGGCCAGGATGTCGCGCGGGGCGCCGATGTTGCGCACGAGTTGGTCGAAGCGGCCGTTGCCCAGACACACCTCACGCAGCACGAGCAGCGAGTACTTCTCACCGACCAGCGCCAGGGCGTCGGCGATGGAACAGGGGCGCGGGTCTTTCGTGGCGGCCATGAGACCCAGTCTAGAGGAGGGTTTGATTTTCCAACGCACCGAGCTATGGTGAGTTTGAAGTTCCTACTCACGAGTAGCCGCGCCCGTGAGAGCCCGGTCCACGCAGGAGGCCGCACCATGCGAGACGCAGTCGTCGTCGAAGCCGTACGCACCCCCATCGGCAAGGGCAAGCCGAACGGCTCCCTCGCGCACGTCCACCCCGTGCAGTTGCTCGCCCATACGCTGCGCACCCTGGTCGAGCGCTCCGGCATCGACCCGGCGCTGGTCGACGACGTGATCGGCGGCACCGTCGACCAGGTCGGCGAACAGGCCATGAACACCACGCGGTACGCCGTCCTCGCGGCGGGCTTCCCGGAGTCGGTCCCGGCCACCACGGTCGACCGCCAGTGCGGCTCCTCCCAGCAGGCCGTCCACTTCGCCGCACAGGGCGTCATCTCCGGCGCGTACGACCTCGTGGTCGCCTGCGGCGTCGAGTCGATGAGCCGGGTGCCGATGTGGTCCAACGTGCCCGCCGGCAAGGACCCCTTCGGGCCGGGCGTGGCCGAGCGCTACCCGGAGGGCCTGGTGCCGCAGGGCATCAGCGCCGAACTCATCGCCGCCAAGTGGTCCCTCACCCGCGCGCGGATGGACGAGTTCGCGGTCTCCTCCCACCACAAGGCCGCCGCCGCCTGGCAGGCCGGGCTCTTCGACGCCGAGGTCGCGCCCCTGGACGGCGTCGCCCGTGACGAGTGCGTGCGCCCCGACAGCACCCCGGAGACCCTCGCCGGCCTCAGGCCCGCCTACCACGACCCCTGCTTCGCCGAGCGCTTCCCGCAGATCGAGTGGAACGTCACCGCGGGCAACGCCAGCCCCATCAACGACGGGGCCTCCGCCGTCCTGATCACCTCCAGCGACACCGCGGCCCGGCTCGGCCTGCGCCCGATCGCCCGGCTGCACAGCTTCGCGGTCACCGGCTCCGACCCGCTGCTGATGCTCACGGGTGTCGTCCCGGCCACCGAGAAGGTGCTGCGCAGGGCGGGGCTCGCCCTCGACGACATCGACCTGTTCGAGGTCAACGAGGCCTTCGCCAGCGTGGTGCTCGCCTGGCAGCAGGAGACCGGCGCCGACCTCGCCAAGGTCAACGTGCACGGCGGCGCCATCGCCCTCGGCCATCCGCTCGGCGCCAGCGGCACCCGGCTGACCACCACCCTCGTCCACGCGATGCGCGAGCGCGGCGCCCGCTACGCGCTGCAGACCATGTGCGAGGCGGGCGGCCTCGCCAACGCGATGATCCTCGAAGGCGTCTGAGCCGTCACCGGCCCCGCAGCCGGTGGCGCCGGCGCCAGGCCACCACCGTGCCGGCCAGCGCCGGTACGGCGATGCAGGCCGCCGCCAGCAGGAAGGCGGGGGACGTCGGCGCCGAGGCACGGGCGCCGGCGACCGCGTAGGCGGCGGTGTTCGGGACCGAGCCGAGCGCCGTGGCCAGCAGGAACGCCGTCCAGCCCATCCGGGAGACGGCCGCGCAGTAGTTCGCCGCGCAGAACGGCACGCCCGGAAAGAGCCGCGCCGCCAGCATGGACCGGAACCCGTGCCGGCTGAGCTGCCGGTCCGCCGCCTTCAGCCACCGGCCGCGCAGCAGCGGGCGCAGCGCGTCCTGCCCGAGGACCCGCCCGAGCCCGAAGGCCACCCCCGCCCCGAGCACCGTGCCCGCCAGCGCCGACGCCAGCCCCAGCTGCGAGCCGAACAGCGCGCCCGCCGCCAGGTTCAGCAACGGGCGCGGGACGAACGCCACGGTGCACAGCCCGTACGCCACCGCGAACACCACGGCCGCCGCGGCCCCGCCCAGCTGCGGCGGCAGACCGTGCGTGAGCAGCCGCTGCGGCTCGAACAGCAGCACGCAGCCGGCGCCCCCCGCCAGCAGCGCCAACAGCAGCGACAGCCGGGCGTACGGGGACAGCAGCGCGCGCGTGCAGCGCGTGACGACCCGGGCGTGGAGCAGAGCCGCGAGGGGTGCGGCCGAGGGCTCCGCCGGCACCGCGGCGGCCCGTGGAGAGGCCGCGACGGCGCCGGAGCGGGTGCTGCCATCCGGCACGTGACCCCCCTGAAACACGGATTCGAAGGCCGATGATAGACGGCTTCCCGCATCCCGCCCCCGCGCGCCGGCTCCGTGCAGCCCGCGGAAGCGTCGCCCGGGTCCGATGGGGAACTCCGGACGGGAGGGGGCGTGCGAGGCATTTCCCCCGAGAGGAGGCGGCGGCGATGACGGGCCCGGGCAGTCCTCATGACGTGCTGGTCAGGGCCCTCGACACGCTCGGCGCGGGCGCCTGTCTGACGGACGAGCGGGGCTTCATCATCGGTGTCAACCCGAGCGCCGAGGAACTCCTGGTCCGCCGCGCCGGCAGCCTCATCGGCCAGGACGCCCACGATCTGCTGCACCGCAGCAGCGGCGGGGAGCCGGTGCCGAGGGCCCAGTGCCGTCTCCGGGAGGCGATCATCGCCGGGCGCACCGAACAGGGTGCGGACCAGTGGGCATGCGGAGACGGCACGCTGCTGCCCGTGCGGTGGCTGGTCACCCCCTGCGGCCTCGGGTTCCGCGACAGCGCCACTCTCATGCTCTTCCACTGCGTGGGCCAGGCCGGCAGGCCCGCCCGGTCACCCGCGCACAGGCAGTTCTCCGATCTGGAACGGCTCGCGCTGCTCGCCGAGACGACCACGCTTCTCACCTCCACCCTGGACATCGACGAGGCACTGCACCGCCTGATCGGCCTCCTCGTGCCCCGCCTCGCGGACTGGGCCGTCATCGATCTGATCACCGAGCGGGACGAGGTGTGCCGGTTCGCCGTCGCCCACGGCGCGAACGGCGCCGTGGAGTTCCGGGAGGACCTCCAGGGGCCGATGCCGCCGGTGCCGCAGACCTCGCCCCTGCCGCTGGCCCGCGCCCTGCGCGGCATGGCCACCACGCTCGCCGGTCCCGAGACCTACCAGGGGCCGCCCGACTCCGGCGTCGCGGCCGAGCAGCGCCGCCTCTTCCAGGCCACCGGCATGCACTCCGCCGTCGTCGCTCCCATCCGCAGCCTGCGCGAGGTGCTCGGCGCGGTCACCCTCGGCCGCGCCGCCCAGCCCGAGAGGTTCACCGGGACCGAGGCCGTCCTGCTGGAGGACATCGCCCGCCGCGCCGGCCTCGCCCTCGAGAACGCCCGTCTCTACCAGCGGCAGCGCCAGGTGGCGGAGACCATGCAGCGCCATCTGCTGCCGCAGCTCCCCTGCGTGCCCGGCCTCGACATGACCGCCCGCTACCGGCCCGCGCCGGACGCCTCGGAGGTCGGCGGCGACTGGTACGACGCGTTCCCCCTGGCGGACGGCGCCACCGCCCTCGTCATCGGCGACGCCGTCGGCCACGATCTCGACGCGGCGGCCGCCATGGCCCAGCTGCGCAACATACTCCGCGCCTACGCCTGGTCCCAGCAGAGGCCGCCGAGCGAGATCGTGCAGCGGCTCGACCACGCGACCCTGCACATAGCCGAGGTCTCCCTGGCCACGCTGATCTTCGCCCGCATGACGGTGAACGACGCCGGCCGGTGCGAGCTGTGCTGGACCAACGCCGGCCATCCACCACCGCTGCTGGTCACCCACGACGGCGTGGCCGACTACCTGACCGACGGGCACGGGGTCCTGCTCGGCGTCCTGCCCGACCTGGCCCGTCCCGACGCGACCATGGAGCTCCCGCCCGGCGCGACCCTGCTCCTGTACACCGACGGCCTGGTCGAGTCCCCGGGCCACAGCCTGGGCGAGGGCCTCGACCACCTGCGCCGGCACGCGGCGTCCCTCGCTCACCGCCCGCTGGAGTCCTTCACGGACCAACTGCTCACCCGGGCGCGCTCCGCGGACAACGACGACGACGTGGCGCTGCTCGCGGTACGCGTGCCCGGCCCGCCGTCCTGACCTCCGCGCCCGGCACGGCCGCCGACCCCGCACGGTCCCCGACCCGCCCGCGGCCCCAACTCTCCCACCCGGAAAACCATTCGACGCCGCACGCAGCGTCGGCGATGATCGACGGCATGTTCCGGTACGCCTTCCTCGTCGCAGCATCCGCCGTCGCGGATGCGCCGAAGGCTGCCGTTCCCACTCTCCTGGCCGCTGTCGACGGCGCCCGAAGCTGACCCTCTCCGGATCGTCCGGCGGACCCCGCAGGGGGAGGGTCGGCCAGTCCCCCGGGGTCCGCGTTCCCGTACGACAGCAGAGGCTTCGAGGTACAGCCATGTCCAAAACGGCCTACGTGCGCACCAAGCCGCACCTGAACATCGGCACCATGGGTCACGTCGACCACGGCAAGACCACCCTGACCGCCGCCGTCACCAAGGTCCTCGCCGAGCGCGGCACCGGCACCTTCGTGCCGTTCGACCGCATCGACCGCGCCCCGGAGGAGGCCGCCCGCGGCATCACCATCAACATCGCGCACGTCGAGTACGAGACCGACACCCGGCACTACGCCCACGTGGACATGCCGGGCCACGCCGACTACATCAAGAACATGGTCACCGGCGCCGCCCAGCTCGACGGGGCCATCCTCGTCGTCTCGGCGCTCGACGGGATCATGCCGCAGACCGCCGAGCACGTGCTGCTCGCCCGGCAGGTGGGCGTCGACCACATCGTCGTCGCGCTCAACAAGGCCGACGCGGGCGACGAGGAGCTGACCGACCTGGTCGAGCTGGAGGTGCGCGACCTGCTCACCGCCCAGGGCTACCCGGGCGACGCGGTGCCCGTCGTACGGGTCTCGGGGCTCGGGGCGCTGCAGGGCGACCCCCGCTGGACGGCGTCCGTCGAGGCGCTGCTCGACGCGGTGGACACCTACGTGCCGATGCCCGAGCGGTATCTGGACGCGCCGTTCCTGCTGCCGGTGGAGAACGTCCTCACCATCACCGGTCGGGGCACGGTCGTCACGGGCGCCGTGGAGCGCGGGACGCTCCGCCTCGGAGACCGGGTCTCGGTGCTCGGCGCCGACGTCGAGACCGTCGTCACCGGGCTCGAGACCTTCGGCAAGCCGATGCAGGAGGCCCAGGCCGGCGACAACGTGGCCCTGCTCCTGCGCGGTGTTCCACGGGACGCGGTACGGCGGGGGCACATCGTGGCGGCACCGGGGAGCGTGGTGCCCGCGCGGCGGTTCTCGGCGCGCGTGTACGTGCTGTCGGGGCGTGAGGGCGGTCGTACCACGCCGGTCGTCAGCGGGTACCGTCCGCAGTTCTACATCCGCACCGCGGACGTGGTCGGAAACGTCGACCTCGGGGAGGCGGGGATCGCCCGGCCCGGGGAGACGGTGGAGATGACGGTGGAGCTCGGGCGGGAGGTACCGCTGGAGCCGGGGCTCGGGTTCGCCATCCGCGAGGGCGGCAGGACCGTGGGAGCGGGGACCGTGACCGCCGTGGGGTGACGCCGGTGCGCCGGGGGACCGC
>NZ_JBLEBI010000202.1:0-11954 GCF_047340315.1 Streptomyces sp. AF1A | reverse complement strand
CGCCGCCCAGGCCACGGACGAGGGCGCGTACGTGACCCCGCTGGTGCGCAAGCTCGCCGCCGAGAACGGCGTCGACCTGGCCACCGTCAAGGGCACGGGCGTCGGCGGCCGCATCCGCAAGCAGGACGTCCTCGCCGCCGCCGAGGCCGCGAAGGCCGCCGCCGCTGCTCCGGCTCCGGCCGCCGCCGCGCCCGCCGCGAAGAAGGCCCCCACCCTGGAGGTCTCCCCGCTGCGCGGCCAGACCGTCAAGATGCCGCGCATCCGCAAGGTCATCGGCGACAACATGGTCAAGGCGCTGCACGAGCAGGCCCAGCTGTCGTCGGTCGTCGAGGTCGACGTCACCCGCCTGATGCGCCTGCGCGCCCAGGCCAAGGACTCGTTCGCCGCGCGCGAGGGCGTCAAGCTCTCCCCGATGCCGTTCTTCGTGAAGGCGGCGGCCCAGGCGCTGAAGGCCCACCCGGTCATCAACGCCAAGATCAACGAGGCCGAGGGCACGATCACCTACTTCGACACCGAGAACATCGGTATCGCGGTGGACTCCGAGAAGGGCCTGATGACCCCGGTCATCAAGCACGCCGGCGACCTCAACATCGCGGGCATCGCCAAGGCCACGGCGGAGCTGGCCGGCAAGGTCCGCGCCAACAAGATCACCCCGGACGAGCTGTCCGGCGCGACCTTCACCATCTCCAACACCGGTTCGCGCGGCGCGCTGTTCGACACGATCATCGTGCCGCCGGGCCAGGTCGCGATCCTCGGCATCGGCGCCACGGTCAAGCGCCCGGCCGTCATCGAGACCGAGGAGGGCACGGTCATCGGCGTCCGCGACATGACCTATCTGACCCTCTCCTACGACCACCGCCTGGTCGACGGCGCCGACGCGGCCCGTTACCTGACGGCGGTCAAGGCGATCCTGGAGGCGGGCGAGTTCGAGGTCGAGCTCGGCCTCTGATCCGCCTGCTCAGGCCGTACGACGGAGCCCCCGCCCGGAGCCTTCTCCGGGCGGGGGCTCTCCGCTGTGCGAGCGGCCCTGCCTCCGTACGAGCGGCCCTGCTTCGGTGTCGGGGACGGCAGGGCGCCGGCCGTCCGGCGTGGGCGGCCGGCGAGGAACACCATGTGCCCCTCGTCTCACCTGCACCAGAGCACACGCATCGGCCCTACCCGAGGGGCGGACCGGCCTTATTGTCTAAACGTCAGCCCCCGGGAGGAGCCCTCATGACCGCGCCCGTCGTCCACTCGCTGCGCGAGCAGATCCGCGAGCACATCGTGGAGGGAATCGTCAGCGGGCGCTGGCAGCCGGGAGAGCGGATCGTGGAGCGCCGGATCGCCACCGAGCTGGAGGTCAGCCAGACGCCGGTCAGGGAGGCCCTGCGGGAGCTGGAGTCCCTGCGGCTGATCGAGTCGGCCCCGAACAAGGGCGTCCGGGTGCGGAACCTGACCGCGGCCGACCTGGAGGAGAGCTACCCGGTCCGGGCCGGCCTGGAGGCCATCGCGGCCGAGCTGGCTGCGGACCGGCTCGCCGAGGACTGCTCGGCCCTGGAGCCGCACGTGCTGGCGCTGTATGAGGCCGACCGCAAGGGCGACGGCACGGCCCAGGTGCGCCACACGGTCGGCTTCCACCGGGAACTGGTCCGCGCGGCGGACAACTCGGTGCTGCTGCACACCTGGGAGGGTCTGGGCATCGAGGTGTTCACGGCGCTGTCGATCCGCTGGCTGGGCACGGTGCAGCAGTCGTACGCGGAGGAGCACGAGGAGCTGGTGGCCGCCTTCAAGCGGCGCGACCCGCGCATCCCGGAGATCGTGAAGGCCCACGTGCTGGGCTGCGCCCCGCGCGCCTGACGCCGCTCGGATCAGGAGAGCGCTGCCTCGCTCATACGCCGCTCACCTGCGAAAACAAGGCCATTTGGGCGTCACCCGGTGCCATCGCCCAAGGCACCGCGTGCCGACTTTCTCGGAATCGAGACTTTTTGCCCCTGTACCCTTTGATCGATCATCGATCAGGGAGTTACAGTCGCCGACGGACACGACGACGGGGTCGCAAACCGGCCCCGCACCGAGTTCCGCTGCCCTGTCCTGCCAAAGACCTAGGGCACCCCGAACCCTTGCCTGTGAGGGAACCCCCTTCGACTGAGGAAGGCGGCGACATGACCGACCCCAACGCCATCCAGCCGAGCGCGCTCGACCAGCTCCCGGACCGTGACCCGGAGGAGACCGCCGAGTGGCAGGCCTCCCTCGACGCCGTCGCCAGGGAGGCCGGGCCCCACCGGGCCGCGTATCTGATGCGTCGCACGCTGGAGCGCGCCGAGGCGGGCGGCATCGCGCTGCCGAAGCTCCTCGAGACGGACTACGTCAACACCATCCCGACCGCCGCCGAGCCCGCGATGCCCGGCGACCCGGAGATGGAGGCCCGGATCACCGCGTGGAACCGCTGGAACGCGGCCGCGATGGTGACCCGCGGCGCCAAGCACGGCGTCGGCGGCCACATCGCCACCTTCGCCTCCGCCGCCTGGCTGTACGAGACCGGCTTCAACCACTTCTTCCGCGGCAAGGAGGGCGACGGCTCCGGCGACCAGCTGTACATCCAGGGCCACGCCTCCCCCGGCATCTACGCCCGCGCGTTCCTCGACGGCCGCCTGACCGAGGCGCACCTGGACAACTTCCGCCAGGAGGCCGGCGGCAACGGCCTGCCGTCGTACCCGCACCCGCGCCGCCTGCCGTGGCTGTGGGAGTTCCCGACCGTCTCCATGGGCCTCGGCCCGCTGTCGGCGATCTACCAGGCCCGCTTCAACCGCTATCTGACGGCGCGCGGCATCAAGGACGTCTCGGACTCCCACGTATGGGCGTTCCTCGGCGACGGCGAGATGGACGAGCCGGAGTCGACGGCGGCCCTCGCGCTCGCCGCCCGTGAGGAGCTCGACAACCTCACCTTCGTCATCAACTGCAACCTGCAGCGCCTGGACGGCCCGGTCCGCGCCAACTTCAAGATCGTGCAGGAGCTGGAGGCCCAGTTCCGCGGCGCCGGCTGGAACGTGATCAAGACGCTGTGGGGCTCCGCCTGGGACGAGCTGTTCGCCCTCGACACCACCGGCGCGCTCGTCCGCCGGCTGCGCGAGGTACCGGACGCCCAGGTCCAGACGTACCAGACGCGCGACGCCGCCTACATCCGCGAGGACTTCTTCGGCAAGGACCCGGCGCTGGCCGAGATGGCCCGGCTGCTGAGCGACGACAAGATCCTCGAGTGCTTCCACCTCTCGCGCGGTGGTCACGAGGCGAGCAAGGTCTACGCCGCGTACCGGGCCGCCGTCGCGCACAAGGGCGCGCCGACCGTGATCCTGGCCCAGACGGTCAAGGGCCACACCCTCGGCCAGGGCTTCGCGTCGAAGAACGCCAACCACCAGATGAAGAAGCTGACGGTGGACGAGTTCAAGGCGATGCGCGACCGCCTGGACCTGCCGATCAAGGACAGCGACTTCGTCGACGGCGTGGTGCCCTACGGCCACCCGGGCGCCGACTCCCCCGAGGTGCGCTACCTCCAGGAGCGCCGCGCCGCCCTCGGCGGCCCGGCCCCGGCCCGCCGCACGCACGCCCTGGCGCCGCTGCCGGCCCCCGCCGAGAAGGCGTTCGCCGCCTTCGACAAGGGCTCCGGCTCGCAGAACGTGGCCACCACCATGGCGTTCGTCCGCCTGGTCAAGGACCTGGTCCGCGACAAGGAGACGGGCAGGCGCTGGGTGCCGATCGTCCCGGACGAGGCGCGCACCTTCGGCATGGAGTCGCTGTTCCCGTCGCTCGGCATCTACTCCCCCAAGGGGCAGACGTACGAGCCGGTCGACCGCGACCAGCTGATGTACTACAAGGAGGCCAAGAACGGCCAGATCCTCAACGAGGGGATCACCGAGGCCGGTTCGATGGCCGAGTTCATCGCCGCGTCCACCGCGTACGCGACGCACGGCGAGGCGATGATCCCGTTCTACATCTTCTACTCGATGTTCGGCTGGCAGCGCACCGCCGACCAGATGTGGCAGCTCGGCGACCAGCTCGGCCGCGGCTTCCTCGTCGGCGCGACCGCGGGCCGTACGACGCTGACGGGCGAGGGCCTGCAGCACGCCGACGGCCACTCCCCGGTCATCGCGGCGACCAACCCGGCCGCGCTGACGTACGACCCCGCGTTCGCCTACGAGATCGCCGTGATCGTCCGCGAGGGTCTGCGCCGGATGTACGGCGAGGCCAGGCCGGGCGAGGACCAGAACGTCTTCTACTACCTGACCGTCTACAACGAGCCGCTGCCGCAGCCCGCGAAGCCGCAGGGCCTCGGCATCGACGAGGGCATCGTCAAGGGCCTGTACCGCTTCAACACGGCGGAGTCGGCCGGGCTGTCCGTGCCGGCCAACGCGCCGCGCATCCAGCTGCTGGGCTCCGGCACGGCGATCCACTGGGCGCTGCAGGCGCAGAAGCTGCTCGCCGAGGAGTGGGGCGTGGCCGCGGACGTGTGGTCGGCGACCTCCTGGGGCGAGCTGCGCCGGGACGCGATGGAGGCCGACGAGGCCCTGCTGCGCGGCGAGGAGCGCGTGCCCTACGTCCGCCAGGCGCTGCAGGGCGCCGAGGGCCCGGTGCTGGCCGTCTCGGACTACATGCGCCAGGTCCCGGACCAGATCGCGCAGTGGGTCGAGCAGGACTGGTCCTCGCTGGGCGCCGACGGCTTCGGCCTGTCGGACACCCGTGAAGCCGCGCGCCGCCACTTCGGCGTCGACGCCCCGTCGATCGCCGTCGCGGCCCTGGCCCAGCTCGCCCGGCGCGGCGAGGTGAAGGCGACGGCGGTGAAGGAAGCCCGCGAGAAGTACGGGCTGTAGGCACCACCATCCGGTGAAGGGGTACGGCTGCCGCCGTACCCCTTCGTCGTTCTCGCTCGTCGTCTCCGTTCGTCGTCCTCGCTGTCAGTGGGCCCCGGCATCATGAAGGCATGCGTGCGGCCCGGCTCATCAAGATGGTGCTCCTCCTGCAGTCCCGGCCCGTCATGACCGCCGCCGAGCTCGCGCGGGAGCTGGAGGTGTCGGAGCGGACCGTGACCCGGGACGCGCAGGCACTGTCGGAGGCCGGGGTGCCGGTGTACGCGGACCGGGGCCGGGCCGGCGGGTACCGGCTGGTCGGCGGCTACCGGACGCGGCTGACGGGGCTGGCGCGCAGCGAGGCGGAGGCGCTGTTCCTGAGCGGGGTGCCGGGGGCGCTGCGGGAGATGGGGCTGGCGGACGCCGCCTCCGCCGCCCGGCTCAAGGTCGCCGCCGCGCTGCTGCCCGCCCTGCGCGACGCGCCGGACAGCGCCGCGCAGCGGTTCCATCTGGACGCGCCCGCCTGGTTCCGCGAGCCGGAGCCCCCGGCGCTGCTGCCGGCGATCGCCGAGGCGGTGTGGGGCGACCGGCGCGTCACCGCGCGCTACCGCCGCCGGGACGGTGAGGTGGAGCGGACGCTGGAGCCCTACGGGCTCGTACTGAAGGCCGGCGTCTGGTACCTGTGCGCGCGCGTGGCCGGCGGCTCCTTCCGCACCTACCGGATCGACCGGTTCACCGACGTCGCCGCCCTGGAGGAGCGCTTCGGCCGGGACCCGGACTTCGACCTGCCCGGCCACTGGGCCGAGCACGCCGAGCGGTTCGCCCGGTCGATCCTGCGCGCCGAGGTCGTCGTGCGGCTGTCCCCCGACGGCGTGCGCGGGCTGCCGTACGCCCTCGATCCGCTCGCCGTGCGGGAGGCGGTGGCCGGCGCGGGGGAACCGGACGCGGACGGGTGGGTGACGGTGACCGTGCCGGTGGAGTCGGAGGAGGTCGCGCACGCACAGCTGGCGGCGCTCGGGCCCGAGGCCGAGGTGCTGGCCCCGGCGGGGCTGCGGGCGCGATTCGCCCGGGACGCGGCCCGGCTGGCGGCGCTGTACCGGCGCGCGGAGGCTCGATAACGATCCGTCGCACTCCGCGTGCGCCCCACCGGCCGAGGCCCGATGCTGGTGCCGTGATGGACGAGACGGAGTTCTGGGACCTGGTCGACGCCACCCGCGAGGCCGCCGAGGGCGACTGCGAGGATCAGGCCGAACTGCTCGTGGACCGGCTGCTCCAGCTGGATCCCGAGCTGGTCCTGGACTTCGCCCGGCACTTCGAGGCCCGCTACAACCGTGCCTACCGCTGGGACCTGTGGGGCGCCGCCTGGGTGCTGCTGGACGGGGCCAGCGACGACGCGTTCGACTTCTTCCGGTGCTGGCTGATCGGCCAGGGCCGGGAGGTGTTCGAGGGCGCCCTCGGCGATCCGGACTCCCTCGCCGAGTTGCTGGACGACTTCGACGAGGAGATCGACGGCGACGGCGAGGAGCTGGGGTACGCGGCGGACGAGGCGTACGAGCAGCTCACCGGCACCGTCGCGCCGGATCTGGGGATCGCGCCGGCGCCCGCGGAACCGGAGGGCGCGCCGATCGACTTCGAGAACGAGGCGGTCCTCGCGCAGCTCTACCCCAAGCTCTGGGACCGCTTCAGGGACTGATGCCCCACGGGGCTTCCCCTCCGGGACGTGGGGCGCCGCACGGGCCCCGTCGAGCGCATCTGCCGTGTCGGCGGCCGGACCCACCACGGCCGCGACGACGACACAAACCACGGTCCGGACGGCGCGGTCCCCCGCGGGCCTCGGTGCGCCGCCGTGCGCGACCGCGCGTCACTTCCCCGCCGCCGGTCGGCTGCCGTGCGGCACGGCCGTGGGGCTCGGGGTGCGCTGCGGGTGGCGTCCCGCCTGCGGGGTCGCCGTGGGCAGCCTGCCCTGCAGCCGGGCGGCCGTCTCCCTGATCTCCGCGAGGCGGGCGGTGAGGGCGGCGCCGGGGCAACTGGTCCTGTAGCCGTCGTTGTGGCCGGCCACGGCGGGCAGGGTGGCGGCGGTGCCCGCCGGATAACGGCTGTGGCCGTTGCTGGAGACCAGCTGGACGCGGCTGCGCGGGTCGATGCCGGAGAGCCCCAGCTTCCAGGCGGCCAGGGCGGCGATCGCGTCGGTCATGGCGCGGGGCACGGGCACGCCCGCGGTGAACGTGCCGAGCGCGGCGATGCCGGCGGTGCGGTGGTTGAAGCCCTGGGCGTGGGCGCCGGTGACCGGCAGGTCGACGCCCCCGGCGCGGCCCTCGTAGATGGTGCCGCAGCGGTCGACGACGAAGTTGTAGCCGAGGTCGTCCCAGCGCTTGCCGCCGGTCTGGCCTTCGTACAGATGGCGGATGATGGCGGGCGCGTCGGAGCACTTGTAGCCGTTGGGCGAGTCGGTGTGGTGGATGAAGACGGCCACCACCCTGTCGTCGTAGCGCGGCGGCGGCTGGGTGCGCCCGGCGGCGGGCCCGAGCCAGACGGTGCGGGGCACGATGGGCGGCCGGACGGCGCGGTGGGCGGCCGGACCGACCGTGTCGCGCCGGTCCAGGCCCAGTGCGGCGGGCCGGTCCACGGGGACCGTGACGGGCCGTTCCACGTGCGCGTACAGCCCCAGGACCACGAGGGCCATCACACCGGGCAGCGAGCCCAGCAGCACCAGCAGCGGGCCGGGCAGCCGGGGTATCCGGACGGCCCGCGGCCGACGTGCCGACGGCGGTCTTCGGACGACAGACATGGTCCCACTCTCGGACCGAATCACGCGGCCCGCGATGTGCACTGTGCCACCTGGTGGAACCATCGTCCTGGTCCGGGACGTTTCTGCGGGTACACGCGCAGGTGGCCGGTTCGCTGCCCGGCGGCCGCCCACCGCGCGTGACTGATCAACGGGCCCGTCCCGTCCGTACTGGGGAGTCCTACAGAAAGGCGGCTCCGTGGACCTGCTCGACCTGGTGCTTGTGCTGGTGATCTCCGTCTACGCGGCGTCCGGTTACCGGCGCGGGCTGGTGGCCGGCTGCGTCTCCCTGGCCGGGTTCGTCGGCGGCGCGGTCGTCGGCGTGTGGGCGCTTCCGTGGGTCACCGGGCTGGTGGCGCGCGGGACGGCCACGGCGACCGTGCTCGCGGTGCTGACGGTGCTGGTGCCCGCCGCGGTGGGGCACGAGCTGGCGGGCCGGCTCGCGCTGCGGCTGCGCGGGGAGCTGGACCGCGGCCCACTGCGGGTGGTGGACGGGGTCGGCGGCGCGGCGGCCAACTCGGTCGCGGTGCTGATCGTGGCGTGGGTGGCGGCGAGCGTGCTGAGCGCGGCCCCGTCGCCGGCGCTGACCACGGCGATCCGGAACTCGGCGCTGCTGGGCACGGTGCAGGACGCGATGCCGGACACCACGCCCGCGTGGTTCTCCCGCGCCACCTCCGCGTTGACCGAGGCGGGTTTCCCGCAGGTCTTCAACCCGTTCGAGAACGAGTCGACGGCCCGGGTGCCCCGGCCCACCGGCGACAGCGTCACGCCCGCCGCGACGATCGCGGCCAGGACGAGCACGGTCAAGATCGAGGGCGCCTCGGGCAACGAGGGCCGGGAGGGCAGCGGCTTCGTCTACGCGGCGGAGCACGTGATGACCAACGCGCACGTGGTGGCGGGCATCGGCCACCCGAGCGTGCGGGTGGGCGGGGTCGGGCGGCCGTACCCGGCCCGGGTGGTGCTCTTCGACGCCGACCGGGACGTGGCGGTGCTGTACGTGCCGGGGCTGCACGCGCCGGTGCTGCGCTTCGGCAGCGGTGCCGCGCGCGGGGACGCGGCGGTGGTCGCGGGCTATCCCGAGGACGGGGGCCTGAACCTCCAGGCGGCGACGGTGGGCAGCCGGGTGCGGGCGACCGGGCAGAACATCTACAGCGACGGCGCGGTCACCCGGGAGATCTACTCGATCCGCTCGACGGTGCGGCCGGGCAACTCCGGCGGTCCGCTGCTGACCACGGACGGCCGGGTCTTCGGGGTGGTCTTCGCCCGCTCCACCTCGGACGCCGAGACGGGGTACGTGCTGACGGCCGCCGAGGTGTCGGGCGACGCGCGGCGCGCGGCCGCCGCGACGTCGCCGGTGGACACGGGCCGGCTGGTCAGTTCGTAGGCGGGGACGTCACACGGCGCGGCCCATGCACACGTCGTCGACGTAGGCGCCGTCGAGGAGGAACTCCCCCGGCAGGACGCCCTCGACGGCGAACCCCTCGGACTCGTAGAGCTTGCGGGCCGGGGTGTTGTGCCCGAGCACGCGGAGGGTGAGGCGCCGCGCGCCGCGGGCGCGCGCCTCCGCGACGGCGGCCCGGATCAGCGCGCGCCCGATCCCCCGCCCGCGCGCCTCCTGCGCGACGGCGAAGCCCTGGATGGCCAGCACGTGCGCGTGCGAGGCGAGCGGGATCGGCTGCATGATCCGGACGTAGCCCGCGATGCGCCCGTCCAGCTCGGCCACCAGGAACTCACCCGGCGGGTGACGCTCACCGAAGAACGGCGGATACGGCGGCTCCGGCCGCGGCGACACGGCGTGCAGGGTGGACCAGGCGGCCCGGTCGAGAAGCGCGAGTTCCTCCTCGTCGGCGGACCGGGCAGGGCGTATGTACGGCTCGGACATGCCGATCACCTTAAGGCGAGGGGCGGACGCGCCCCTACCGGGTTTCCACGGGGGGCGGGCGGGGCCCTGTGCGGCCGGGGGAACGAATGTGACCGTATGCGACCTCTATGCGACCGTGCCCTGTTGATGCGCGACTGCTTCTGACCGATCACGACATCGATACTCGACCCGAACTCGGGTATCCCTGGAGCCTGTTGGGGGCATGACGTCTCCACCGGCCGCGCAACCACAGGAGGGGCCTCGTGCTTGAGCCCGCGTACCAGGTGGACGTCGTCATCGTGGGAGCCGGAATCGCCGGACTCTCGGCGGCTCATCGGCTGACCAGCGCAGGAATCACGACCGCAGTCCTGGAGGCCGCCCCGTACGTGGGCGGCCGCATGTCGACGGAGAAGGTCGACGGCTTCCGGCTCGACCGCATCGGACAACTGCTGTCCACGTCCTACCCCGAACTGAGGCTGGCCCCGGGGCTGGACTCCCTGGTGCTGCGCCGCTTCGCCCCCGGCGTGCTG
Source organism: Streptomyces sp. AF1A (assembly GCF_047340315.1). Taxonomy (NCBI): domain Bacteria; kingdom Bacillati; phylum Actinomycetota; class Actinomycetes; order Kitasatosporales; family Streptomycetaceae; genus Streptomyces; species Streptomyces sp. AF1A. Next base: position 1,958 of record NZ_JBLEBI010000202.1, on the reverse strand, counting down.
CTGCACCGCGACGGACGCACGCACCGCGCGGGCGCCCCGGCGCCCGGAGGGAGCGCAAGGGGCGCACTCCATGTGGTGCGCGCCCTCGCGAGCGCCCCCAGGGGCACGGCGGTCACGCCCGGCCGGACCGGTGCGGCGCCGGTGGGCGGCGCGGTCGACCAGGCCCGGCTGGGCGCGGCACTGGGCCGGATCGCCGCGACACCCGTGGCGCGCCTGCTGGCCCGTCCGGAGCTGCCCGCCGCCCAGGCACTCGCGGCCCGCGGGGTGCCCGCGCGCACCGTCGAGGGCTTCCTGCGTCCGCTGCTCGCCGCGCTGCTGTGCGACCCGGAGCTGACCACGTCCAGCCGGTGCGCCGACCTGGCGCTGCACGCCTTCGCGGGCGGCCGGCTGTGCGTGCCGGAGGGCGGCGCGGAGGCGCTGCCGGAACTGCTGGCCCGGGCGCTGCCGCCCGGCACCGTGCACACGGGCGTGCACGTCACCTCCGTGTCCACGACCTCGGTGGCCACCGCCGAGCACGGGACGGTCCGCTGCCGTGCCGTGCTGCTGGCGACCGACGCGCACGCCGCGGCGGAGCTGCTGCCGGGCCTGCGGGTGCCGGACTTCCACCCGGTGACGGTGGTGCACCACACCACCGACGACCCCGCGCCGGCCTTCGCCACGGGCAGCTCGCTGCTGCTGGACGCGGACCGCGGCGGCCCGGTCGCGCACACGGCGGTGCTCAGCACGGTGGACCCGAGCCGGGCGCCGGCCGGCCGGCTGCTGATCTCCTCCACGGTGCTGGGCAGGCCCCCCGAGGGCGTGGACACGGCGGTCCGCATCCATCTCGCCCGCCTCTACGGCACCTCCACCCGCCGCTGGGAGACGCTGGCCGTGCACCACACTCCCGAGGCCGTGCCCGCGATGCGCCCGCCGCACGACCTGCGCCGGCCGGTACGGCTGCTGGCGGGCCTGTACGTGTGCGGCGACCACCGGGACACCAGCACCGTCCAGGGCGCCCTGCACTCGGCCCACCGGGCGGCCGCGGCGATCCTGGCCGACCTGGGGGCGGGCTCGACGCACAGCGCCGAGCCTGCGCCGACCCTGCCGCGGGCGGCGTAGCCCGGCTCAGCCGAGAGCCGCGACCTTCTCCCGGTACCCCCGCACCGGGGCGGCGTCCTTGTACGGTTCGAGGCGCCGTTCGAAGTCCCTGACGTACTCGACGGCGCGGGCGGACCGCATCTCGGCCGCCTGCCCGGCGGCCTCCGCCGCCAGCGCGCAGGCCTGGTCGAGTTCGCCGAGGCCGAGCCGGGCGGTGGCGAGCACCACCCGGCAGAACAGGCGGCTGCGGGCGTAGGCCGGGGCGCGCAGCTGCAGGGAGCGCTCGGCGTGCTGGGCGGCCGCCCGGAACTGCTGCAGATCCCGGTGGCAGTGGCCCAGCTCGTCGTTGAGCTGGGCCTCGTCGAAGAACCTGGCCCAGTGCGGCACCTCGTCCCCGGGCCGGGCCGCCTCGAGGGCGCGCTCGGCCCGTACGAGCGCGGCGGTGCACGCCCGCACCTCCCCCAGCACGCCGTGCGCGCGGGCCTCGGCGGCATGCAGCATGGCCTGCACCGCCGGCGGGGCGCCGGTGCCCACGCCCTGCTGCGCGACCCGGGCCAGCTGCACCGCCTCCCTGCCGTGCCCGAGGTAGACGGCCTGGCGGCTCATGGTCACCAGGACGTAGGAGCCGTAGGGGCGGTCGCCCGCCGCCTGGGCGAGCCGCAGGGCCTGCACGAAGTACCGCTGGGCGAGTCCGTGCGCGGCGATGTCGTACGAGGTCCAGCCCGCGAGCCGGGTCAGGTCGGCGGCCGCGGCGAACAGGCGGCGGCCGGTCTGCTCGTCGTAGCCGCCGCGGAGCATCGGCTCGCACTCGTGCTCCAGGTAGCGCACCAGGGCCTGCCGGGCGTGGCCGCCGCCGAACCGGTCGTCGAGCGTGCGGAACA